>JACQDD010000118.1 GCA_016201265.1 Terriglobales bacterium
AGAGACGTTGGGATAGTCACCGATCACGGTGAAGCTGAACGTGCGCGTGTCGTACTGGACACTGCCCTCTTTGTAAGCCTCGGGAGTGATTCGCGAAATCTGCGGAACGTTGGTCGAGAGCAGTTCCACATCCTCCAGCGTGAAGCGCAACCTGGCGCCGGCCTTCTCGCCTCCGGCCTGCATCGAGGTGCGGCCGGGAACGAGAATCATCGTTTTTGTTCCAAAGCTGGCGAAAATGTTGGCGCAGGCCTGGGCGAATCCATTGCCGTAGGCGAGCAGAAGCACAACCGTGGCGATGCCCCAGGCCATACCCAGCATGGTAAGCGCGGTGCGCCGCCGGTTGTACTTCATGGCGGTCCAGGACTCGCGGAGGATATCGCGCATCATGACTTATTCCTGCCTCAGGGCTTCGACCGGCTGCAGCATGGCGGCCTTGCGTGCGGGATAGAGCCCCGCGGCTACCCCCGCCAGCGCCAGGCTGCCGATCGCCAGCGCCGCCGTCATCGGCACCAGTTTGGGTGGATCAAAGCCACCCGGACCCTGCACCGTCCCCAACGCCGCCATCAGCCCCGCCGACAGCGCCATCCCAATCAGCCCGCTGACCACGGTCAGAAGAATTCCTTCCAGGAAAAACTGGAGCAGGATGCTGCGGTAGGTCGCTCCGAGCGCTTTGCGGAGACCGATCTCGTGCGTGCGTTCGGTGACCGAGACCAGCATAATGTTGATGACGCCGATCGCCCCCAGCGCCAGCGTCACCATTCCCACGCTGCCCAGAAACACGTTCATGGCGTCAAAAATTGCGCCCACCATTTCCGATTGCTTGATCGTGTCCCAGCCCTCGAAGGCATTGTCATCGCGGTAGTCAAATCCGTGATTGCGGGCGACGACCTTGCGTACTTCCATTTGCGCCAGCTGATGTTCCGATCTTACCCGCGGTTGGTAGTTGATGAATGAGATGGTGTCCCGCCGTTGTTCTCCCTTGATCGGGAAATACGCGTTCATTACCTGGTAGGGAATGTAGCCGCGCGCGTTGGTGGAGTTGTTGTCGCCGCGGCCCACGCGCTTGAGAGTTCCGATCACCTCAAAGCGCACGCCATTGAGCACAATGGTCGCGCCTACCGCGGGACGCCCGGTAAACAGATTACGCGTCATTTCTTCGCCGAGGACGATTACGTGGCGCTTCTGGTTGCCGTCCAGATCGTTGAACCAGCGCCCCTGCTTGATGGGAAGAAAGCGGATCTCATTGAATTGCGGTTCTACACCCGTAATCTGCCCGCTCGCGCTGGCAAATTCGCTGACTGCGCGCACGTCGTCGCGAGTGAGGATGGGCGAAGCATTGCGTATATAGGGTGCGGAGCGAATATCCAGATAATCCTGATAGGTCAGCATGTAGAACCGGGCCGAGCGCATGCTGCCTTCCACTACCGGAGCGCGGCCCGGGAAAATGAACATGATGTCCTTGCCGAACTCCTCCATCTCGCGTTTGTTGCCGGAGCGGAAGCCCTCGCCAAGCCCCACCAGCAGCAGCAGCGATCCGATCCCCCATGCAATGCCGAACATGGTCAGGAACGAACGCAGCTTGTGCGCCCAGAGGGTGCGGAAGATCTGCGCGAAGATGTCGGCCAGGGTGCGCATGGTAGCGGGTGGTGGAACTCCTTATTTTACCTTTGTGGGGACCTTGGTTTCAGGGTTGTGTGCTAGGTCAGACCGTGAAACACCGCCAGCGCCGCCTGTCCCAGGCTGATACCGCCATCGTTCGTGGGAACGGATTGGTTCGTCCAGATGCAAAGGCCAGCACTCTCTAACTCTGGTTTCACGTCTTCCATGAGCATCTCGTTTTGGAAAACGCCACCCGAGAGAACCACCGTGTCGAGGTTCTCTGCGGGCGCCAGCGCCTTCACTGCCGCGCAAAGGCCGTGCGCGACGCCGCGCTGAAAGGAGCGCGCGATCTCTTCCGGCTGGCGGCGTTTCACTCGATCCGCAGCTACTGCGCGAAGCAGTGGGCGGAAGTCCATTTCCCCGTTGAGGAACGGGAAGGGATACGCCTCCGTCTCTGGGGCGTTGCGTGCCAGGTGCTCCAGCCACATCGCGGCTTGCCCTTCGAATGTGATTTCGCGCGTGAAGCCTAAGAGCGCGGCGGCCGTATCAAAGAGCCTTCCCATGGAGGTCGTGGGGAAGGTCCGCACGTTCTTCTGAACCAACTGCAACGCCGTGTGGTAGCGCGCGGGAAAGGAAAAGGGCGCGGCGGTGACGTCTGGGAGACCTTCGACTTGTCTCAGAAAACCCGCGGCGGCCTGGACCGGGAATTGTGCGGCAGCATCGCCTCCGGGCAGTGCGGCGGGCCTGAGGTGGCCCACTCTCTGGAAACCTGAGCGCAGGCTCCCCACGAAAAATTCTCCGCCCCAAATGGCGCCGTCGTCACCGTAGCCGGTGCCGTCGAAACTCACTCCCAGGACGTGTTTATCCCACGCGCCACGCTCGGCCAAGACCGACGCCACGTGCGCACGGTGATGCTGCACGGCCACCTTCTGCGGCGACGCCAGCTTCAGCGCGTGGGCAGTCGAGCGGTATTCAGGATGGGCGTCGTGAACGACCAAGACGTCTTCCCACCGGATCTCATACATCGCCGTGAGATCGCGGATCGTCTCCTCAAAGGCGCGAAAGGCTTCGTAGTGATCCAGGTCCCCGATGTGCTGGCTGACGAAAGCCTGACCCTGCACGACCAGTGTGACCGTGTTTTTCAGATCGGCTCCGACCGCAAGAATGGGCCGCTCGATGGGCAGAGTCGCCACGGCGCCGGGAGCATAGCCGCGCGAGCGCCGAAGAACCGCTGGGCCGAACGCTCCGGCGCGCGCCACCGAATCGTCCACGCGGCGCGCGATCGGCCGCTCGCCTACCAGGAACGCGTCGGCGATGCCGCCCAGGCGATCGAATGCATCCGGATCTTCGTAGGCAATCGGTTCGCTGGAACGGTTGGCGCTGGTCATCACCAGGACATCGGGAGCGCCGGCAGCAAAGAGAAGGTGCTGCAACGGCGTATAGGGCAGCATGATTCCGAGTTCTCGATTGTCGGGCGCCACCTCGGCAAGTTCCCTCTTTGCTGTCGCGAGCACAATCGGCCGCGCAACCGAAGTGAGTAGCGCCTCCGCTTCGACCGACAGTTCCACCAAGTTGCGAGCGGCGGCGACATCTTTCACCATCACTGCAAACGGTTTCTCTTTGCGAAATTTGCGTTCGCGCATGGCCCGCACGGCGGTTGCATTGCGGGCATCGCAGGCCAGGTGATATCCCCCAAGCCCCTTCACCGCCACGATCTGACCTGACTTCAGGAGTTGCACAGTTCGGCGGATCGCCTCATCGTCATCACCCAGAGCTTCCGCGCCAATCTGCAGGTAATAATGAGGTCCGCACTTCGGACAGGCTACCGGCTGGGCATGGAACCGCCGGTTGGCCGGATCGTGGTATTCGCCATCGCAGTAGTCATCGAACGGCCAACTTTTCATCGTGGTATTCGGCCGGTCGTA
This sequence comes from Terriglobales bacterium, assembly GCA_016201265.1. Classification (GTDB taxonomy): domain Bacteria; phylum Acidobacteriota; class Terriglobia; order Terriglobales; family Acidobacteriaceae; genus Acidiflorens. Next base: position 3,525 of record JACQDD010000118.1, read on the forward strand.
CGGCAGTGCGAGAATGACGGTGTAGCGCGGGCCGCAGTTGGTGCAGTTGATGTACGGGTAGCCATGACGGCGGTCTCTTGGATCGGAGAGCTCCCGCAGGCAGTCTTCGCACACTGGCAGGTCGGGCGAGATGCACACGGTTGGGCGATCTTTCCTTGCACTCTCCCGGATGGTGAATTCCTTCAGACCAAGAAAATTTGCCGGCTGAACGTCGAGGGCGGCGATGCTGGCCGCCGGTGGAGGCTCGGATTTCA
>JACQDD010000126.1 GCA_016201265.1 Terriglobales bacterium
CTCGCTGCGACGAGCCAACGTCGTTATCCAATCAAGCGCAGCGAAGGACCTGCTTTCGATTCCCATCTCCACGACCGTCGGGTATTCTCACAAGCGTGACGCTCTCGGTCGTCATCATCACTCATAACGAAGAAGCGAATATTGGGCGCACCCTGGCCAGCGTCCAGTCGCTGGTCTCGGATGGTAGAGGCGAGATCATCGTGGTGGATTCCGGTTCTACTGATGGCACGGTCGAGATCGCCAAATCTCTGGGCGCAAAAGTGTTCGTTGAAGAATGGAAGGGCTACGCCGCGCAGAAGAATTCGGCGATCGACAAGGCGACGGGAGACTGGATTCTGAGTTTGGATGCGGATGAGGAGGTCAGCTCAGACTTGGTCGCGCACATCCGGTGCGCAGAGACGGACCGTGTTTCCGGTCCCTTTGAGTGGAACCTCGCCCCCGATTTCGACGTTCGATACGAAGACCTCCGAACCGATGTCCGCCCACTGCCTCTGGCCTTCTGGATCACGCGGAAGAATCACTTCCTCGGTCGCTGGATCCAGCACGGAGGCTTTTACCCAGATCGCAAGCTACGCCTGTTTGCGCGAGGCGCAGCTCGCTTCGATGAAAAGCGTGCGGTGCATGAGGACGCGCACACCAATCGTCGTACTGCGGTTGTGCGGAGAGGCTGCTTGCTCCACCACTCCTACCCCACCCTCGCCGACTACCTCGACCACATGAACCGCTACTCTTCCCTCGGCGCCGAGATGGTTGTCGCCAAGGGACCTGTCCGCTTCAGTGTGTTCAACATCGTTCTGCGACCGGCGGCGACCTTCATCTACAACTACCTTTTTCGGCTTGGCTTCCTTGACGGCCGCGAAGGCCTGCTGCTGCACCTGTATCACGCCGTGTACGTCTCGTGGAAATATGCGAAGGCGTGGGAACTGGCGCGGGAGAAGAAATCCTCGTAGAAACGCGGCTTGCGGCACGACTGAAGTCGTGCCCTTCCCAAAATCTGGTCGTGGACGGAGTTTTTCCGCAGTCTGTGAAGTCGTGCCCTCCCGAGGGCTACCCGTGGTCTACAGCCCCCGGAGACGCGGCAAGCCGCGTCTCTACAAGACAAATCCAGGAGAGGGTCTAAGCCGAAAGCACGGCTATCCCCGCAGCGTGATCCGCATGATATCGAATTGAACTTCCACTGACCTCTGCGGAAACTTCGACTCAATGTGGGATTTCACGTCGTTCACTGATGGGATTCCGTTCTGGCCGGTGAGGCCGCGTGCGTCGTCGAGCAGAATAATGTGCGGGTACGAGTGACTGAGGATCATCTCCAGTTCGGCGGAAAGCCGCTGCTGGTCTCCCTGCATGCCGACCCAGCCGTAGTAGCCGGCGTCGAGCCAGAAAAGCGCCGGCCCCTGGAGCAAAGCGAGCACCTCGGACATGACCACCCGGCTGTCGCCGCAGAAGATGCGGATGTGCGGGTGGCGAGCAAATTTCTTTGACGCCCGCTCGGCCAGCGCCGGTACGAATTCGATGGAGTAAATCCGATCGAAGCGGTTCTTCATCGCCGCCACCATCTCGCCGTAGTAGGTTCCGGTTTCGACCAGCGTTTTCAGGCCAAACTTTTCGCCGTATTCGCGCACTACTTTCTGCTTCAGAAGATGAGGAGATCGCGCCGGGCGGCCGCGCAGAATCCAATACCAATAATCGGGGTAATGGCCCAGCGCCTTGTACGCGCCGTAAACGGGTGTGCGCTGCAGCAGCCGCCGCAATGCCTTCAGAGTATCCTCCGCGAAGTAGTCCCCCAGCATAGGTGCGAAGAAAAAGCGGCGTCAAGCGAGGGGTCCCATTCTCCGCGTCCTCGGCGGTTCAAGATCTTCCATCCTTACCAACCGCTCGGTCGGTGGAGTAACCTTGTCGCACCCGTAGCGCTCCTCTATCATCAAACCCAGCATGGGGAGCCGAATGCCCGACAAGCAACCAAAGCCGCCGATCGTCGCCGAAAACCCTATCTCTGACGTCTTTGAAGGCCGCCGCCCCACCCCTTCCGAGAAAGACTGGGCCGAGAAAACGCTGGCGCCGACCCTCGAGAAGGCTCCCGAAAAGCCGATCGGCGCCGCCACCGGCACCAACCTCGACGAACACGGCCACGCCCGTTTCAGCACGATTTCAAACATCCCCATTCGCCGCCTTTACACGCAGGCCGATCTTCCCGCCGACTGGAACTACGAACAATATCTTGGCTATCCCGGGCAGCCTCCGTACACGCGCGGCATACACGCCACCCTTCGACCTGCCCACGCTGATGGGCTACGACTCCGACCATGCAGCCAGCGAAGGCGAAGTCGGCAAGTGCGGCGTCGCCATCGATTCCCTCGAAGACATGGAGATCCTCTTCGACGGCATCGATCTCGAAAAAACCACGACCTCGATGACGATTAATTCTCCCGCCAGCGTCCTCTGGGCGATGTACCTGGTCGTCGCCGAAAAGCAGGGCGCGGACTGGAAGAAAATCTCCGGCACCATCCAGAACGACATTCTCAAGGAATACATCGCGCAGAAGGAGTACATTTACCCGCCCGCACCCAGCATGCGCCTGGTGATCGACACTTTCGAGTTCGGATCAAAGTTCACGCCGCGCTTCAACACCATTTCCATTTCCGGATATCACATCCGCGAAGCCGGCTCGACCGCGCTGCAGGAACTCGCCTTCACCATCTACGACGGCGTCGAATACGTGGAGTGGGCACGCCGCCGTGGCCTCGACGTCGACGAATTCGGTCCCCGGCTCAGCTTCTTCTTCAACGCGCACAACGATTTCTTCGAAGAGATCGCCAAGTACCGCGCCGCCCGAAAAATCTGGTATCGCCTGATGAAAGACCGCTTCGGCGCGAAGAACGATCGCACCCGCCTGATGCGCTTCCACACTCAGACCGCCGGCGTCTCGTTGCCCGCACAGCAGCCCATGAACAACATCGCGCGCGTGGCGATTCAAGCCCTGGCAGCCGTGCTCGGCGGCACGCAGTCTCTGCACACCGACGCTTACGACGAAGCGCTCGCCCTGCCCACCGCAGAAGCCGCGCGCATCGCGCTGCGCACCCAACAGATCATCGCCTACGAATCAGGCGTGGCGCAGACTGTCGATCCGCTGGGCGGCTCGTACTTCGTCGAGAAGCAGACACTCGACATGGAAAAAGGCGCCTTCGACTACTTCGAAAAGCTCGACCAGATGGGCGGCATGGTCAAAGGAATCGAGCGCGGCTACCCGCAGAAAGAAATCGCCGAGGCCAGCTACCAGTACCAGCGCGCCGTCGAAGCGAACGAGAAGATCACCGTCGGCGTCAATGACTTCGTCATCGAAGAAGAGTCGCCCGAGATTCTTTACATCGGCGAATCGGTTGCGCGCGGCCAGGAAGCCAAGCTCAAAGCCCTGCGCTCCCGCCGCTCCAACGAAGAAGTCCAGCGCCGATTGGATGCCCTGAAGCGCGCCGCCGCCAAAACCCCGTCGGCCGGCGCCAACGGCAACATTTCCGACGCCAACACCATGCCCTACATCGTGGACGCCGTCCGCGCCTACGCCACCGTCGGCGAAATCTGCGAAGCCCTGCGGCAGGTGTACGGCACGTATACGGAAGTCAGCATCACATAGACACTCAATCAGGAGTCACGCCGGACAGCGGGGATTCCCTTCATTTTTTCATCACAATCGCAACACTTCTACGTCACAGTTTCAATGCAACCTACCCTGTACGATCGCAGTTGCAGCGGCGAATCCCATGCCTAAGTCTCCCCGAACAAGTCGCCCAGTGCCGACCCGGCGCAGAGGAGTCGTAGTCTCAATTGAGTCCCGAATTCTGATTTTGCGCCATCAGAAAGTCATCCTCGATACCGCCTTGGCCGGACTCTACGGCGTGCCCGTTAAACGCCTGAACGAACAGGTCAAGCGCAACCGTGAGCGCTTCCCTTTGGATTTCATGTTCCAGCTCACTCGAAATGAAAGCAAATCTTTGAGGTCGCAAATTGCGACCTCAAAGAAAGGCCGCGGCGGCCGGCGCTTCCTGCCCTACGCCTTCACCGAGCACGGCGCCGTGATGGCGGCGACCGTTCTCAACTCGAAACCGGCAGTCGAGATGAGCGTTTTCGTGGTGCGCGCTTTCGTCCGTTTGCGGGAAATGCTGGCGGCAAATCGGCAACTGGCCGCACGGATCGAGGAACTGGAAGACCGCTTGCAGACCCACGACAGCACCATCCAGAAAATTATCGACACCATCAAGAAGCTGATGACCCCGCCCTCCAGGCTGCGCCGCCGGATCGGGTTCGAACTACCCGCGGCGAAGACGGGAACGTAAGCCGTCGCCCAACTCCGAATCCTCCACACGCCTTGTGACCGCTGGTCGGGCCCGGCGCCGGCGCCCAACCATGCCTCCTAGTAATACAAAACTGTGACGTAGATCACTGCGCGAGCGGGGTCTCGCTGTCGTAGACTCTCGAATTGAAATTGACATTCATTTTCATTTGCAAACAGGAGAACGCCATCGTGAGTCTTCTTCCCTGCCCGGTGCCGCTGCTCAGAGCCCGGATCTCTGCTCTCATGCAACGCTTTTCTGCAATTGTCCTTCGGCCGGCAAGCGCTGACAACCTCTTCCGGCGGGCCTTCCGCGCCGGACTTCTCAGCCTTCTGCTGGCCGCGGTCGCCAACAGCGTCGCCGCCCAGGAGGCACCCTACTTCGTCACCTACGATCATCACATGGAGGAACCGGGCAACCTGGAGATCGCCACCTGGACAACCCTGGGAGTTCCCCGCTCCGGCCAGAAGCTGTTCTTCGCCCCCTTCAGCGAATTCGAGTATGGCGTGACCGCGCGCTGGACCACCGAGCTCTACTTGGAAAGCCAGGCTACTTCAGGCGACAGCGCGGTCTTCACTGGCTGGCGTCTGGAGAACCGCTTCAAGCCGCTGAAGCGCGAGCACTGGATCAATCCGATCCTCTATTTCGAATACGAAGCCATCAACGAGGCCAGCAAAATCCACAAGGAGGTCGTGGGCAATGCCGGGATCTCCGACGAAAGGAACGCCGAACTGGCCGCTACGAACGCCCACGAAATCGAAGCCAAGCTGATCCTCTCCAGCAACCTCCATGACTGGAATCTGGCGGGAAATTTCATCGTGGAGAAGAATCTCTCGCAAGACGAAGGATTCGAATTCGGCTATGCTCTCGGGGTGGCGCGGCCGCTGGCCAAACTCGCCTCCGGCGCCGAGTGCCGCTTCTGCCGCGAGAACTTCACGGCCGGCCTGGAACTCTACGGAGGCCTGGGCAGCACCAACGGCTTCGGGTTCCACGAGACGGCGCACTACCTGGCGCCAGTGATCTCCTGGCAGCTAAGTGACAACTCCAGCCTCCACTTCTCTCCCTTGGTCGGTCTGACCAACGTGAGCTATCCGCTTCTGCTGCGCTTCGGTTACGCCTATGAGATTCGCGCTTTCGGACGCAAAGTGGCGCAGATGTTCGGAGGCAAGCCATGAGGATCCCAACAGGCGTGTGGTTTGTCCCGCTGGCGGTGGCGTTGGTGGCAGCGCAGAACGTGAAGTACACGCAGGACCCCGACTGGAAGCCGCCCTCCCAGACCGCGGAGAAAAAGAATCCGCTGGCGGAAAAGCCGGGATTGGCCGCCGGGGGCAAGAAACTGTTCACGCGTCACTGCGTTGAATGTCATGGACAATCGGGAGAAGGCCTGAGGAAGGCGGCCGATCTGCAGCTTCCCGTCGTGCAGGACCAGAGTGACGGCGCACTCTACTGGAAGATCACGAACGGCAATCCGGACCGCGGCATGCCGTCGTTCAGCGGGATCCCGGAACTGCAACGGTGGCAGATTGTGATGCACCTGAGGAAGCTCAAGCGGGCCGAGGCTGAAAAGTAGCGCGGACGACGGAAGGCAACACGGAAATCCCGGCTCGACCCGTCTGGACGAATCCACGTGCGGGCGAGGGCGCCCGCACCACACTACTTCATGCGATTGCGATAAAGACTCTGGTCCACCTCGCGGGTCATGGCTTCAATGTTCAGCGGAACTCCCAGGAATTCCGCGACCGCCTCCGCCGTGGCTTTGGGCTCGCGCAGGATGCGGTGATAGTGCACGCGAAGGGCGGCGACGTTGGGCTTGCTGTTCAGCCAACGGTTCACTTCGATCACGTGCCGCTGGAAGGCTTCTTCGATCGGCGACGAGTCTACGGTGGGATCGAAAGTCCCGCGGCGGCGCAGCATTTCCTCCTGCGACTTCAGAACCTCGGGCAGCGGCCGTTGCATGAAGATGACTCGGTACTCGTACCCGGCGGGCAGCGAGAGCAGGAGCTGCGAGATCACTTTGACAACCTTGCCCTCCGCTTCGGCAATCAGAGCCGGCTCTTTGGGCAGTTGCTTGATGCGTTCCCATTCGAGATAGCCGCGTGGGTTGTCGGTATCGGCCTTGCGTTCGCCGTCGCAAAGCACCGGCAAGCCGCCTGCCGCCAGCATCTGCATCATCAAGGACGTGCCCGAGCGGGGCAGACCGGAAACAATCGTGATCATCAGTGCCTTTCAGAGATGAATGAGGACAAGAAATCTCTTCCGCGCCCTGTTGGGAATCATAGAGGCGACAGAGTTTCCCGGGCAAATCGAGACGATAGTAATATTTGCGTTAGGTGGCCGGCCGCAACCTTTTCTGTTCTTACACGTCATATCAAGATAAGGTATGGAAGGCGTGTTCACTGATATCCAACCCGCGGCCGGGCCCTTCCGCAATCATCGTGCCGTAGCCGCGTCTGTCCTGGCCCATCTCGGATTGCTGGCCGCGATTGTGTTTCATCCCCCGCCGGTGGTCCAGTTGACGCCTGCGTGGCTTGCGAATGGAAGCGGGACGCGGTCGTATCGCGTGATCTACGCTCCGCCGGACGGCGAAGAGCCACCCGCTGACCAGGCAAAGCTGACGCTCTCGCACCCATCGCCCGCGCCGCGTCCACACCCACGCGCCTCGTCCGGGAAACCTGCGCCGGACCACCTCCAGGTTCCACTCGACGCCGAAGCTGCCGATCACAACGCTCGTGCCGGATCCGCACTCGGTACCATGATTGACGGGCCGATCGAAGGCCATGAAGTCCACGTGGCCTACCCGGTCGTCTTTCCCGATCCTCCGGTGGCGCGCTCGGAACTGCCTCGCGATCTACAAGGTGATGTGATCGTCGAAGTCACCATTGACGCCCAGGGCAATGTCGTTGAGACCAGAATTCTGCAAGCCATCGGCCACGGGATCGACGAGAAAATCGTCGCCGCGCTGCGTCAGTGGCGCTATCAGCCCGCCACGCTCGATGGCGTCCCCGTCGCCTCCAAACACGATGTTCACTTCCACTTCCCGTCGTGAGCCAGACATTCAGGTAAGATTTCATCCTAATGACAACCCGCAGAGAATTCCTCTCCCAGTCTGCGGCTCTGGCCGCAGGCACGATGTTGCCGCCCGCGCTCGCGAACGCTTCCCCGTCTCAGCCCAGTGTCAGCTTCCCTGCTAGCCCGCGCGACCGGATCGCCGTGGCCTCCTACCCTTTTCGCGACTTCATCCTGCCGGCGGAATACGTAACCCCTGCTGCCGCGAAAGCCGCGCAGAAAATGGAGATCACGGAATTTGCCGCACACGTCATCTCCCGATTCAACATCAACAAGATCGAACCCTGGAGTGCCCACTTTCGCTCGCTCGAGCCGAAGTATCTGGCCGAGTTCCGCGCCGCGCTCGACCAGGCAAAGGCCTCCGTGGTTAACATTGCGCTGGATGGCGAACACAGCTTCTATGCCGCCGACCCTGCCGAACGGGAACGGGCCGTCTCCGCCAACAAGCAATGGATCGATGCTGCCGCCACGCTCGGTTCGCCGAGCATTCGCACCCACATCGCTTCGGCCGACAACCAGCCACCGGACCTGGAGCGCTCGGCTGACACCCTGCGGCGCATCGCCGAATATGCCGCCACGCGCAATGTCGTCATCCATCTCGAAAACGACGATGGCGTCACCGAGGACCCGTTTTTCCTGGTGAAGGTGATTGCAAAGGTCAACAGCCCATGGCTCCGCGCCCTGCCCGATTTCGGCAATTCGCTGATGCACCTGCCTCCTGAGAACGCCTATGCCGGACTCGAAGCCATGTTCAATCACGCCTATGGCATCGGCCACGTCAAAGGCTCGGAGTCGACTGGAAAGGGCGCGGTAGTGCAGGTGGACCTGGCGTACGCATTCTCGCTCCTCAAGAAGAGCGGCTACCGCGGCTACCTGTCGATGGAGTACGACGACACCGGCGATCCTTACCGCGGGACCGACGAACTGATTCAGAAGACGCTGGAGTTGTTGGCCTAGGCGCGGAGGGGACGAGCCGCCGCCTTGAGGGGGTGGGCACTGTCTCGAATGTGCGTGCCGTTTTCAGTCGAACAGGTCCGCACTCGCAAACACGGGAACGGACTGAGTTTCCGCTACTTCGCTCTTTCCTGGGCTGCTTTCGGAAAGCCAGTTCACCGGGGAGACTGGCGGCCGAACTTCGGGAGGGCTGTGCTTCTGGTCCGCTCCATCCAGAATCGTCTCCAGTATCGGCAGCATGCGGGAGACGCGTTTTGTGCGAATGATGAAATCCCACATCGGCTCGAACTTTTTCCAACAATGGCGGGTGTCGTATAGGTCCCAGTTTTCATGAAGAATGCGGCGTGAATCGCGCATCCGGGCGTGGAGCGCGGTGCCGGGATAGGGCGTCAGAATATGAAATGTGGCAGTCTCAATTCCCTGCCCGACCGCCCACTCGACAGTCCGGTCAAAAACAGTTTCGTCGTCTTCATCCATGCCGAAGACGACACCGGCGTTGATCATTACGCCGGTGTCGTGAAGCCTGCGCACGGCCGCCCCGTAGTCGCGATGAAGGTTCTGAAACTTTCTTTGCTCTTTGAGATTTGCCGCATTGGCAGTCTCAAACCCGACA
>JACQDD010000123.1 GCA_016201265.1 Terriglobales bacterium
GAGTTTTCCAGCTTTTGTTCGCACGCCCGCAGCGCGCGTTGTAGCAACACGTCCGCCAGGTGCGAAAGCTCCATGGTGGTTTCCGCGAGCGTGGCGATGCCCAGCACGTCGCGCAGCGTAATGCGCAGATATTCGCGCCGCTTGAACCGCGCCAGGATCACCGCCGGCGGCTGCGCCAGGGTCACCGCCTCGAACCGCGCAAACTCTTCGTGCAGGTCTTCGAGCGTCTTCACGCGCTCCAGGTTTTCCCGCGGCCCCGTGCGGTGGAGCCACAAAATCAGCTCCGGCTGTTGCACCAGCGTCTCGGAAAGAAATCGGCTGTAACTGAAAATCACCAGCAGATAGTGCAACGCGGCGGGGCTGCGCGCGATGTATTCGCTGACGGCTTCCGCCGCGCCGCGCGCGTACCGCTCCAGAAAATTCAGCGCTCCGTCGGGGTCCGGGACCTGCGCCAGCAGCGCTGGCAGCGTGGCCCACAAATTTCCGGGCAAGCGCCGCTCGATCAGTCCGAGGTTGCTCTCGGCCCGTGCGGGTTCGGCGAACGCGATGCTGCTGAATGCCGCTTCCATCGCTAGTCGTTATATCACGCCGAAAGGAGCACAAAAGAAGTGGACACGGAGGATGCAGCGGAAGAAGTATGTAGCGGCAACCGGCGCGTTGTCGGCGCAGGTCGCCACAATCGCTCTTCAATCACTCAATCACAAATCACAAATCACTCAATCTCGCTAAATGTCGTAATACAACTGGAACTCGTACGGGTGCGGACGCATGCGCACGGCGTCCACTTCATTCTTCATTTTGTAATTGATCCACAGTTGGATGGTTTCCTCGCTGAACACGTCGCCCTTCAGCAGGAATTTGTGGTCCGCCTCCAGCGCGCGCAGCGATTCCTCGAGCGACCCGGGCAGCGACGGCACTTCCTTCAGTTCCTCGGGCGAGAGATCGTAGATGTCCTTGTCCAGCGGCTCGCCGGGATTGATTTTGTTTTCGATGCCGTCGAGGCCGGCCATCAGCATGGCTGCGAACGCCAGGTACGGGTTGCACGATGGGTCCGGCGGGCGGAATTCCATGCGCTTCGATTTCGGGCTCGCCGAGTACACCGGGATGCGCACCGCCGCTGAGCGGTTCCGCCGCGAGTACGCCAGATTCACCGGCGCCTCGTACCCCGGCACCAGCCGTTTGTAGGAGTTCGTGGTCGGCGCCGCGAACGCCACAATCGCCGCCGCGTGTTTCAGCAGCCCGCCGATGTACCACAGCGCCATCTGGCTCATGCCTGCGTACTTGTCGCCGGCAAACAGCGGCTTGCCCTTCAGCCACAGCGATTGGTGCGTGTGCATGCCGGAGCCGTTATCGCCGAACAGCGGCTTGGGCATGAACGTCACCGTCTTTCCGTACTGGTTGGCCACGTTGCGCACGATGTATTTGAACATCATCATGTTGTCCGCCGACTTCAGCATCGTGTCAAACTTGATGTCGATTTCCGTTTGTCCGGCAGTGGCCACTTCGTGGTGATGACATTCGACGTTCAGC
>JACQDD010000005.1 GCA_016201265.1 Terriglobales bacterium
CAGCCCGAGGGCTTGCGGCGAACCATCGAGCCTCGCGTCTCGCTCGATCAGGGGCTGGTCCGGCTGGAAGAGGTCCGGATCTCGCGCGAGGAGCTACGCGCCGTACGGCGGATCAACATCGTTGCTTCGGGGACCAGTCGGCACGCGGGCATGACGGGCCAGTTCATGATGCAGGAACTGGCGGGCGTGCCGGTGGACGTGGATTACGCGAGCGAGTTCGAATACCGCGACCCGATGATTGGACGAGGCGAACTCAGCATCTTCATTACTCAGTCGGGGGAGACCGCCGACACCACCGGCGCCCTGCGCGAGGCCAAGCTGAAGGGCTCTCGCACCATCGCCATCTCCAACGTCTTGGGATCGACGATTGCCAGGGAAGCCGACGGCGTGATCTACACCCACGCCGGGCCGGAAATTAGCATCGCTTCGACCAAGGCCTTTACCGGGCAGATGGCGTGCCTGTTCCTGTTTGCGTTGTACGTGGGCCAGGTAAAGGAAAAAGTTTCGCCCGCTCTGGCGAAGCACTACATTCGCGAACTTCTTGCGCTCCCCGGAAAGACCGAGACGATTCTCGCGGCCGCCGATCAGTGCGAACAGTTGGCGGAGCGTTATCACCGGGTCGAGGACTTTATGTTCCTCGGGCGTGCCATTCATTACCCGGTCGCCATGGACGGAGCGCTAAAGCTGAAAGAAATTTCCTACATTCACGCCGAAGGCTATCCCACCGGCGAAGCCAAGCACGGCCCGAATGCGCTGATTGACTACCGCTTGCCGCTGGTGATGATCGCGACCTGCGACCCCGATGATCCTGGATCAGTCCTGCGCTACGAGAAGAATGTCAGCAACATGGAAGGTTTCAAGAAACAGGGCGGGACGGTGATCGCGTTGGCTACGGAAGGGGACACGAAAATCCCTCAGCTGGCAAACCACACCTTCTTCATTCCCAAAGCGCCTGAGTTGCTGTCACCGATCCTTGAGATCGTCCCCCTGCAGCTCTTTGCCTACTACATTGCTGCCAAACGCGGCCTCGATGTGGACCGTCCGAGGAATTTGGTGAAGGCGGTCACGCTGGAGTGAGGCAGGGGGCAGGCCTCAGGAAAAGCACAGTCTGCGCCGGTCACGCGTCATCTCGCCCACGACATCACATCTCGCCTCTGGCGCGGCGTGCCTGCAAGCTGCGACCTGACACCTGCTCCTCTTCAGCAAAAATTCTCCCGATTGCTTATCATGGAAGATTCCATTCCTCTCATGGGGTGAGGTCAGAGTGGCTGAGACGCAGCAGACGAACGGGCTGGAAGTTGTCGAAACGCGGGAGTGGCTGGATTCGCTCGATTACGTCCTTTCCAAAGGCGGACCGGAGCGTGCCGGGCGATTGCTGCAGCAATTGGCATTGCATGCGCGCCGCGCTGGCGGCATCAACCTGCCGTTTACCGCAACCACGCCTTATCAGAATACGATTGCCTCCCGACAGCAGCCGCCGTTTCCCGGCAGCCAGGAGATGGAACGCCGCATCAAGAGCCTGGTGCGCTGGAATGCGCTCGCCATGGTGGTCCGGGCCAACAAGATTCAGGAGGGCATCGGCGGACACATCTCCACGTTCGCCTCCGCCGCCACTCTCTACGAAGTCGCGTTCAATCATTTCCTGCATGCGTCGACTGAAAATGGGGATCGCGACATCGTCTATTTCCAGGGACACGCGGCCCCCGGCATCTATGCCCGCGCTTACCTCGAAGGCCGGATCCCGAAGCAGAAGCTGCAAAATTTCCGCCGCGAGTTGAATCCGGGAGGAGGACTCTCTTCCTATCCTCATCCCTGGCTCATGCCCGAGTTCTGGGAGTTCCCGACGGTCTCGATGGGTCTGGGGCCGATTCAGGCGATCTATCACGCGCGGTTCATCAAGTATCTCGAGAACCGCGGTCTGAAGACTTCGACCGGCGGCAAAGTCTGGGCCTTCCTCGGCGACGGCGAGATGGACGAACCCGAATCGCTCGGCTCCATTACTTTGGCCTCGCGCGAGCGGCTCGACAATCTGATCTTCGTGGTGAACTGCAACCTGCAGCGACTCGACGGCCCCGTCCGCGGCAACGGCAAGATCATTCAGGAACTCGAAGCGATCTTCCGCGGCGCGGGATGGAACGTGATCAAGGTGATCTGGGGCGGCGACTGGGACTCGCTCATCCAGAGTGATCGCGACGGCCTGCTCGTCCGGCGCATGGGCGAGATCACCGACGGCCAGTACCAGAAGTATTTTGTCGAGAGCGGCGCTTATTTCCGGCAGAATTTCTTCGGCACCGATCCCCGCCTGCTGAAGATGGTCGAGCACCTTTCCGATGAGCAGCTCGCCCGCATGCGGCTGGGCGGACACGACCCGATTAAAGTGCACGCCGCCTACAAGGCTGCGGTCGAGCACACGGGGGCTCCGACCATCATCCTGGCGAAGACCATTAAAGGCTACGGGCTGGGTGAAGCCGGCGAAGGCAAGAACATCACGCACCAGCAGAAAAAGTTGAACGACGACGAACTACAGATGTTCCGCTCACGCTTCGGCATTCCCATTCCCGATGACGAACTGCACAACGCGCCGTTCTATCGTCCCGCGGACGACAGCGCGGAAATCAAGTACATGCAGGAACGCCGCAAGCTCCTCGGCGGATACATGCCGGTCCGGAAAAACCGCGCCACACCGCTGAAACCCGTGTCCGAAGCGCATTTCGAAGAGTTTTACAAAGGAACGGAAGGGCGCGAGGTCTCCACCACCATGGTGTTCGTGCGCATGCTCTCGAAGTTGCTGCGCGATCCGGAGATTGGCAAATTCATCGTCCCCGTCGTCCCCGACGAAGCCCGCACTTTCGGCATGGAGGCGCTGTTTCGGCAGGTTGGCATTTATTCCAGCGTCGGCCAGCTCTATGAGCCGGTGGATATGGACACCCTCCTTTACTACAAGGAGGCGAAGAACGGACAGATTCTCGAAGAGGGCATCACCGAAGCCGGTTCGATGTGCTCGTTCATCTCGGCGGGCACGGCTTACGCCAACCACGGCATCAACACGATTCCCTTCTTTATTTATTACTCGATGTTCGGGTTCCAGCGGATCGGGGACCTGATATGGGCGGCGGCCGACATGCGCTGCCGCGGCTTCCTGGTCGGCGGTACGGCGGGCCGAACCACCCTGGCCGGCGAAGGCTTGCAGCATCAGGACGGACACAGCCACGTGCTGGCGCTTTCAGTACCGAACCTGAAAGCCTACGATCCGGCGTTCGCGTACGAGATCGCCATCATCATCCAGGACGGCATCAAGCGCATGTACGTGGATGGCGAATCCATCTTCTATTACTTGACGGTCACGAATGAACCGCTCCCCATGCCGGAAATGCCGAGCCAGCCCGGCATTCGCGATGGCATCCTGAACGGCCTGTACCGCTACCGCTCTTCCGAGAAGAAGGGTACCAAGCTGCACGCACAACTACTGGGAAGCGGCACCATCATGTTTGAGGTGCTCAAGGCGCAGCAGATCCTGGAGAAAAACTACGGCGTGGCGGCGGACGTGTGGAGCGTGACCAGCTACAAAGAACTCTACCGCGAAGCGAACGACTGCGAGCGCTGGAACATGCTGCATCCGAAACAGGCGCCCAAGGTGCCCTACGTCACTCAAACGCTGCAGGGCGCGCCTGGCCCGTTCATTGCGGCTTCCGATTACATGAAGGTCCTGCCGGAGAGCATCGCTCAATGGGTACCGGGGAAACTGATCTCGCTGGGCACGGATGGCTTCGGCCGCAGCGAGAGCCGCGTTGCCCTTCGCGACTTCTTTGAAGTGGACGCAAAGCACATCGTGCTGGCGACACTTACAGCGCTTTCCCGCGAGAAGCAGGTCGGCACCGAGGTCCTGGAGAAAGCGATTCGCGACCTCGGGATCAATCCAGAAAAACCGAACCCGGCCATCAGCTAAGGAAGAACAAGAAAGAATGGCAACGGAATTCAAACTGCCTGAACTCGGCGAGAACATCGAAACGGGCGACTTGGTACGCCTGATGATCAGCGCCGGCACAAGTGTCACCGAAGGCCAGCCGGTCATGGAACTGGAAACCGATAAGGCGGTGATTGAGGTACCCTCGTCGGTGAGCGGCACGGTGGGCGAAATTCGCGTCAAGGAAGGCGACAAACTCCGCGTTGGACAGGTTATCTTCACGGTCGAGAACGGGGCGGGTTCAGTAGCTGCGCAAAGGTCCGAAGCTGCACCCGTTCCACCGAAGGCACCTCCGGCGACACCCACCCCTGCCGTCGTTTCCAGGATTGAAGCAACCGCGGTCCCATCCACGCCAGCCTCTGGCGCAAGCGAATTCAAACTTCCGGAACTGGGCGAGAACATCGACTCCGGCGACCTGGTGCGGCTGATGATCGCACCCGGCGCGCGCGTCTCCGAAGGACAACCGGTCATGGAACTGGAAACCGACAAGGCTGTCGTCGAAGTTCCTTCCTCCGTCAACGGAGTGGTGCGCGAAATCAAAGTCAAAGAGGGCGAGAAGGTCAAAGTCGGACAGGTCATTTTCACGCTGGAGGGCGGCGCCGTTGCACCCGCCGAGCCTCCTCGGAAACACGAACCGGTCGAACATATCTCCGGGCAGCAGGCGGCCCGGCTCGCGTTTCGGATGGCCATGCAGGCCGAGGGCAAGACGGAAGAACAGGCGCTTCCTCCGGATCAACCCTTCGCTGCGCCCCCTGCCTTCACGATGCCCGTGCAGTTGGGCAAGGTCGCAGGCACGGAGCACCGCGATCCGGTTCCGGCCGCGCCGAGTGTGCGCCGCCTGGCACGGGAACTCGGCGTGGACATCCACAGCATCCAGGGCAGCGGACCAGGCGGCCGCATCAGCGACGACGATGTCAAGCTGCACGCCAAGAACATGTTGGCCGCAGCGGTCGCCGCCGGGCAGGCTCCAGCCGCCGGCCACTTCGCCGAACCCGACCTTCCCGACTTCACCAAGTGGGGCAAAATCGAGCGCGTCTCCATGCGGGGGGTGCGCCGCAAGACTGCCGAACATCTCCGGCAAGCCTGGAACACCATCCCGCACGTCACTCAGCAAGACCGCGCCGACATCACCGAACTGGAGCAGCTCCGCGCCAAGTTCGCGCCCCGCGCGGAAGAAGCCGGCGGGAAGATGACCGTCACGGCCATCGCACTCAAGGTGTGCGCGTCGGCCCTGAAAGTATTTCCCCAGTTCAATGCCTCGATTGACATGGGGAAGGAAGAAATCATCTACAAGCAGTACATCAACATTGGCGTGGCCGTGGACACCGACCGCGGCCTCCTGGTGCCGGTGATCCGCGACGTGGACAAGAAGAACATCGTCGAACTGGCCGCCGAACTCACGCAGCTCTCCAAGAAAGCGCGCGACCGCAAGCTGACTCCAGAGGAGATGGGCGGCGGCACCTTCACGATCACCAATCTGGGAGGCATCGGAGGGACCGGATTCTCGCCCATCGTCAATCATCCCGAAGTCGCGATTCTCGGTCTTTCCCGTTCGCGGATGGAACCGGAGTGGGTCAACAGCAAATTTGAGCCGCGCTTGATTCTGCCACTCTCGCTCTCGTACGATCACCGGTTGATCGACGGCGCCGACGCGGCGCGTTTTCTGCGCTGGATCGCCGAAGCCTTCGAACAACCATTCCTGCTCTCCGTTCAAGGATAAGAACACGACAATGTCGAACACACCGAACTTGCGCGTAGCCGTAATCGGCGGCGGACCGGGCGGGTATGCCGCCGCGTTCCTGGCTGCCGACCTGGGCATGAAAGTCACGCTGATCGATCCGGAAGTCAATCCCGGCGGCGTGTGCCTTTATCGCGGCTGCATTCCTTCCAAGGCTGTTGCACGTGGCCAAACTTATCGAAGAGGCCGCACAGGCGAAGAACTGGGGCGTTGAGTTCGCCGAACCCAAAGTTGACCTGAACAAGCTGCGCGGATGGAAAGAGAGCGTGGTCAAGCGCCTCACCGCCGGCCTGGGACAACTGGCCAAACAGCGCTCGGTGCAGTTTGTGTCCGGCAAAGCGGCGTTCGTTAACTCCACGACGCTGAAGGTAACGAAGACGGCGGCTGGGGGCGAAGAGAACATGACCTTCGACCGCATCGTCATTGCGACCGGGTCGCGACCGAGCGTTATCCCGAGCCTCAAGCTCGACAGCCCGCGCATGATGGACTCCACCAGCGCCCTCGATCTCCCGGACATCCCGAAAACGCTGCTCGTCATCGGCGGCGGCTACATCGGACTGGAGCTCGGCTCGGTGTACGCAACCCTGGGAACCAAGGTGACCTGCGTCGAAATGCTGTCGGGACTTTTGCCCGGCGCGGACCGCGACCTCGTGCTACCCCTGCACAAACGCCTGGAAAAACTCTTCTCTTCGATCATGCTGAACACGACCGTGAAATCGCTCAAGGAAGAGAAAACCGGGATTCGCGTCGCGTTCGACGGTCCGGACGTTAAAGAGAAGGAACAGGTGTTCGACCGCGTGCTGATGTCGGTCGGACGTAGGCCAAATTCCGAGATTCCCGGCCTCGACAAGACCAAGGTCAAGGTGAACCAGAAAGGCTTTATCGAGATCAACGCCCAGCGGCAAACCGCCGATCCCTCGATCTATGCCATCGGCGACGTGGCCGGAGAGCCGATGCTGGCGCACAAAGCGATGCACGAAGGCCGAACGGCGGTTGAAGCGATCGCCGGCCACAAAGTCGCCTTCGAGCCCAACGCTATTCCGGCGGTCGTGTTCACCGATCCCGAGATCGCCTGGGCCGGCCTCACCGAAACGCAAGCCAAAGAACAGGGACGCGCCATCAGCGTGGCCAAGTTCCCCTGGGGCGCATCGGGACGCGCGATCACACTCGACCGTCCCGAGGGCCTCACCAAGCTGCTCATCGATCCGAAAACGGAACGCGTGCTGGGTGTCGGCATCGTGGGACCGGGCGCGGGCGAGCTGATCGCGGAAGGCGTGCTCGCCATCGAGATGTGCGCGCTGGCCGCCGATGTGGGCATGACGATTCACCCGCACCCTACGCTTTCGGAAACCATGATGGAGTCGGCGGAAGTTTTCTACGGACATGCCACCGACATCTATCGTCCGAAAAAAACCTAGCGCCGGAGCCGACAGCCGCACCGGCCGATCCGCTCGGGCGCGAAACGCCCTCCGGAACCGTGATCGGTTCTCTGCAGGCGGCGCAGGCCGGGAACTACAAAGCCGCCGCCGACTACCTCCAGAAGAGCGCCGCCCGCGGGGGGCGGTTGTCCTTGTTACACAACCCTCTCCCGCACGAAGGGATAGGTAAGCGGTACTTCGCTTACCTGCGTAACTTGCGACCTTGGAGCGCGGTTCCTAGCATTAAGGGCTATGCCCCATGCCCTGCTCTTGTCGCCGGATGACCAGGCGGTCAGCGCCATCACCGGCGTACTCGAGGAAATGTCGGTGACCTGTGAGCGGCCTCTGGACGGGCCCTCTGCCGCCAAGAAACTCGGCTCCCAGAGTTTTGACCTGGTGCTGGTGGATTGCGAAAATCTCCCGGCCGCCAAGCTCATCTTCGATGTCTGCCGGCGCCCTAAATCGGGCACTAATCCGGTCCCCATCGCCATTGTGGATGGCCGGGCCGGTCTGCCGACGGCTTTTCGTCTCGGCGCGGAATTGATCTTGACCAAGCCGGTTGCCAAAGACCAGGCCCGGACTACGATTCGAACCGCGGTGAGTCGCCTGAAGAAAGACGAGCCCGCACGAGCCATCCACCCGTTCGAAGACGCTCCCGCCGAGATAGCAGAACCGCCCATCCCTGAGATGCGCGCGCAAGCTGCGGCTGCGGCCGTGGTTTCATCGCCGCCGTCCAGAGTTGCAGATCTCACTCCACCGGTCGTTGCCCCCGAGCTGCCCGCGGCCAGAATGCACTCCGTTGTAGACGAGATCGCCGTCGCGCCTAAAGCTCAGCTCGCACCTTCCCGCGAGTTGCCTTCAATGCAAAGTGTTCCTGTGTCATCCAAGTCCGCCCCGCCGTCGTCACCTGCGCCCCTTAAACCTTCCGACGATCCCGTGCTCGCGGACCTGGAGGCGGAAACCGATTTGCCGACCCCAGTATTTTCGTCTTATAGGGAACCCCAGAACAAGAACGGGCGGGGCTCCTTGGTCGCTCTACTGCTGCTCATGCTGGCGGGCGGCGGCTTCTACGCGGCCTGGATGTATCAGCCCGGATTCCGTGAGATGGCGCAACCTCAGATTGACCGGGTACTGGCGCTGGTCGGCATGTCAGGCCCGTCTCAGAACACAGCGCCGCCTCGGCAAGTTCCTTCGCCACCGGCGACGACTTCCGCCACGCAGACTCCGGCCGCAGCGGCGGCGCCAGATCCCGGCCCATCGGCCGATGCGGCAACAGCAGGCAATGCAAGCCCGGCCGTTACGTCAGAAGATTCTGTCCCCATTCAACAGGCAGTCGCCCCGACAACCAGTTCACCGGCGCCGGCCCCGGCGAGCGCAAAACCTTTGGTGCCTGAATCCAGGAAGAGCGTAATTGCCGTTGCTTCTGATACGGAACTGCCGGGCGAGAAGAGCGCAATCATTCTCTCTTCGCAGGGCGCGGAGAAACGTCTCGTTCGTCACCAGCAACCGACTTATCCAGCCGAAGCCCGCAAGGACCGAATTCAGGGCACAGTCGTTCTCAAAGTGGTGGTTAGCGAGACCGGCAAAGTTGAGGGAGTGCGGTTGGTCGAGGGGAACCCAACCTTGGCAGCCGCCGCCATCAACTCGGTGAAGCAGTGGCACTACCGGCCGTACCTCCGGGACGGGAAGGCACAGCCATTCCAAACCATCGTGCTGGTGGATTTTCAGCGGCCCTGAAAGCTCCTGCCGCCTGCCGGCAACGAACCGCCGCGATTCCATTACCCACGTAACTTGCTGGTACTCAAGAGTCTACCTAGGATGACCTCATTATGGGTTACCAAGCGTTACTGTTCTGTCCCGACGAAAAACTGGCCCGAGTCGTAAGTCAGGTGTTCAGCGAACTGGACTTCACCGTAGAGCCAGTGAACGAACCCTTCGCTGCCGTCAAGAAACTGATGGCGCACCGCTACGACGCCATTGTCGTGGACTGTGAAAATGAACAGAACGCTATCCTCCTGTTCAAGAGCGCACGAAATTCCAGCTCCAATCAGAGTTCGCTGGCGCTCGCGTTGGTCGAAGGACAAGCCGGTGTGGCCAAGGCCTACCGCATCGGGGCCAATCTGGTACTGACCAAGCCGATCAATGTCGAGCATGCCAAGGGAACGCTTCGGGTCGCCCGCGGCCTTTTGCGCAAGAACCTCGATGCCGCCGCTTCGAACGTGAACCCGGCAAGTCCTGCCGCTCCGCCGAAGGCTGCACCTATGTCGGCCGATAGCTCGATCAAGCCTGCCAGCCAGAGTGCGGAGCCACCCGCTCCCACCCAGAGCAAGCACGCGCTTCCTGAGTTTGAGTCTCCGCTGCCGGCGATGGCGGCATCGCTAGCGGTCGAAAACACTGCGATCGCTGCTCCGGCGTCCGAAGCGCTAACAAAAGTTAGCGCAGAGGCCGAGTCGCCGGCGCAAACCCGGCATCAGGTTTCCCCGTCGGAGCCTCCTAGTCCGGCGCCAGTCCCGCCGGCGCCATTCAAGAGCCCCGCTTCCACTCATGCCGGAGGGCACGCCGCCGCAGCTGCCCCTGCGCCAGCCAGGGAAGCGCCTGCTCCGGCCCCGAAGAAGGCCGCTGCACCCGAGTTCGAGGCGCCCGCGGAAGCCGTTTCTACGACGACCACTTCGACTACTTACGTTGGAGGCCCGTCTTTCGCCGCCCTTGGAGAAGATTCCGGCGGTTCCGGGGGCAGTAAGAAAATTTTGGTCGTGGCCGCCGTACTTCTAGCCGTCGCCGCACTGGGCTACTTCGGGTGGACCACCCTGGGCAAGACAAGCACAGGTTCCCATCCCGTGAGCGCGCCCCAGCAGCCGGTCCCCGCTCCTTCTTCAGCGCCCGCGACGTCCGTTTCTCCCGTACCGCCATCGGCGAGCGCGCCCGACCCGGCCGCTTCCACCAGTCAATCAGCTACGCTGCAGTCGGCTAAACCGTCGGCCACCATCATTAGTGCGCCCGCGATCAAAATCGGCGGAGAGCCTGAACCAGTCGCGAAGAAAGCGGAGCCCGCTCCTATTGTCGTGAAGTCGTACGCTGCCGGAAAGAAAGTACAAGCCCCAGGTGAGGAACCAGCGCCGATTCCCAGCCCGCTAGCCGTCGCGACAGCCAACGAAGAGCACCTGAGCGGCCTGATGTCTTCAGGGACGGCCAATCTGCCCAAGGCGATGCCGGCAACCCTGCGGATTTCCCAGGGCGTCTCGCAAGGACTGCTGATCAAGCGCGTGCAGCCGCGGTATCCGCAGAATGCCCTGGCGATGCGCATTCAGGGCGCGGTCCAGATGGAAGCCACCATCAACAAAGAGGGCAACATTATCAACCTGAAGGTGCTCAACGGGGATGCCGTGCTGGCCCGCGCTGCCACCGAGGCAGTCCGGCAGTGGCGCTATAAGCCCTATTACCTGGATGGCGATCCGGTCGAGATTCAAACTCAGATCACGGTCAATTTCAAATTACCCAACTAGTTCAGTTGCTCGTCCGGCGGCCGATGCCGGGGACGCCCTGGGTGGGCGCTGATGCTGCGGAACTTGTGGTAGAGGCCGTGCAAGTCTTCACTGAGTAGCCTCACGATCTGCATGCAGAAATCGCAGTGCTCCCGCAAGAATTCCACGAAACTCTGGCGCGAAATGAACCCCACCGTCGTGTGGTCTCCAGCTTCCGCCGTGACACGATGACTATCCCCCGACATGCTCTCGCTCAGACCCAGTATGGTCCCGGGGCCAACAACCTCCAGGAGCTGCGGGTGGTCCTGCCCGGCGGGCAATAGAACACGAACCTGGCCGGACTCAACCACATAGACCCCATTGACCGCACTACCCTGACGGAACAAGGTGGTGCCCTTGGGATAGACCCTGACCGATTTGATACCGTGCAGAGCCTGCCACAGATCGGGGCTCAGCTTACCGGGTAAAGGTTGTAACGACACAATCCCCACTCCCCTGGGCTCGGTCTATCCTGCTCAAGACGGACGCGTCCGGCTGTGATTTACATCACAAGTCGCGGTGATGGCATAACTAAGGCGCGCCGAAGGGAAAGCGACAATCTCTCCCGGATGCCGATAAGTATCTCTATTCACGTCACTTGACTGTGCTGACGATGGGAGCCGAGGGCGACGGCCCGGGGCCTGCCTGCGAAGAAAACTTCATCCCCCGGCTCATTTGGACCGAGGAAGGCAATCGAACTCCCGCTGCTTATTCCCGCTCCAGGATCTCGTCGATGGCGACTTTGCCGCCCTTCTCGACACTCACGACCTTGTGCACCGGCTTGAAACCGGTCAGCGTGATGTCCACCACGTAGTTGCCCGGTCCCAGCATGAACTCGGTGGGTGAAAGCTTTTCGAGGAGTCGCCGGTTGATGGCGATCTGGGCGCCTTTGGGTTGGGTCCGAACGCTCATGGAACCCATGCCGGCCACGCTGTCGCCGCCGCCGCCGCCGAAGAGTTTCTTGAACTTCCCTACGCTCCGGATATCATCGGCGTTCCCGAGCACGCGCAGGGCGGGCGCAAACTGAAAGTTCTGTCCAGGACCAAGATCCGCGCTGGTGTTCTCGTCGAGGAAACCCTGTTTGCGAAGCACCAGGGTATGCGCACCCTTTTCCACCGCAAATTGGGCGGGAGTCACGCGGCCCGTGTTCTTGCCGTCCAGAATGACTTCGGCTCCGGCCGGCGTGCTGTGCACCACCATCAGCGCATTAATCGCCGTCAGATGTACTGCCACGAACGACTTGCTGCCCGAGGCAACGTCTACGGTTCGGGCTTCGGCCGAATAGCCGGACTTGCTCACGGAAATAGTGTGCTGTCCGGGACTCAGGCCGCTCAGGCTGAACGGTGTGATCCAGGAAGGATCGGTTCTGCCGTCCAGTTGAATCTGCGCGCCTGCCGGAGTGGAATCGATCTGCACCTGCCCGGGAATCTTGGCAACCGGGGCCGGAGCTGGCGTTTTCTTCCGGCCGGCGTTCGTGCCGCGCCTGTCGATCTGGCGCACCGTCACTTCGGGTTGAGCTTCCTCAATTTGCGCCGACGACTGCTCGGCCGGTACCGCTGATGGAACAGCTGCAGCCGGGGTCGTGGGCTGTGGCTGGCTCGCGGCCTTGGTCGGGCGCGGAGCCGCCGTGGCATCGTCGTCTTCCGAATGAACGTGGAAGAAGAGTGCAATCATTACGATCAGGATCAATCCCACCGCACCCGAGATCGAATAGATCATCAGCCGGGGCGGAACCGTCTTGATCTCCTTGATTGCCTTTTCCGCGACTTCCCGCGGCTGTACCTTCGGCCTCTCTTCTTTCCGGCGAAGCTGCGCCAGAGGAGACGGCTCCGACACTTCAGGAACCGGCAGCGGCGGAGGGGGCGGCGCAAAAACTGGCTCCTTCATCGGGGGCAGTTCGTCCATGTCGGAGAAACTTCTTCCCGCCGAGGCCGCCGGAGACGGCGCGGACATGATCGGATCAAACGCCACGCCCGGCGAGTGCGTCTCCGTTTCCTGCTCCGCCGCCGCCGCCGACATGACCGGGTCTGGCGCAATCCTGGCGCGCGCCGGAGTCTCGGCGGAATCATCGATCACTCGTGAGCCGGAATCCGAACCGAAACGGCTGATTCCTGCTCCGGCTCCCGCAGCCGCAGCGGCGGCTCGGCTTTCCCGTGCCGGCGCCGGCGGCGGAGAAGTCACGCGAGGCGCCGCTGGTAGCGGCGTCCATTCATCGGAAAGCTCGGGCTCGGCAGCTTTGGGCGCTGACGATACAAACTTGCTGGCCGCCGCTGCGCGAGCCGCGGGCGCCACCGGCACCTTTGCTGCAGCCGCCTTCTTGGCGTCTGCCCCGGCTGACTTCCTTCCGTTTTCCTTGCACTTCTCCAGATCATCCACCAGCTCGCGAGCGCTCTGATACCGCTCCTCGGGATCCTTGGCCAGCGCTTTCATGATCAGCGCGCTGACACCCGCCTGAATCTTGGAATTCAATGAAGAGGGGCTGGGCGGCATCTCACTTGCGATCTGGGTTGCCAACGCCGCGGGATCTTCTGCGTCAAACGCCTTGCGGTCGGTCACCATTTCGTAGAGAACGGCGCCCCAGGTGAACAGGTTCGAGCGCAAATCGATGGCATCACCACGCACCTGTTCGGGGGAAGCGTACGACAGCAGACGGCCCAGGCTGTTCCCCGACTCCGCTCCGATCAGGCTCATGTTGGAAATGCCGTAGCCCAGGATCTTGACCAGCCCGTCCCACTGCACCATGATCTTGGCTGGTTCCAGTGAGTTGTGGGTGACTTCCTTGGACGCGGCATAGTCCAGACCCGCGCAAACCTGGCGGGTAATATCAACCAAGTCCCAGATCGAAAACCCTTCCTTGCGCGACAGCATGGTTGCGATGCTGTTGCCCTGCACGTACTCCATCGCCGCGCAGAACTCACCCTCGATTTCTCCCGCCCCGTAGAGAACCGCAATATTCTGGCTCGCCAGGTCGCGCGTGTTCTCGCCTTCGGCGATCAGCGTATCCACAAAAGCGGAGGCTCCCTCGCCCAGGGGTTCCAAACTCTGGGTCTTCAGCGCCACGGTCTGGTTGGTTTCCGTGTCGGTGGCCTTATAAATCAAGGCTGTATCTGACTTGGAAAGCTCGCTCTGGATCTCGAACCGGCCAAACATCATTGCCATTGCAGTCGCCTCGCGGTGACAGTCGCACTACACCTATGAAATGGATTGGGCCAAGACCAGGGGAGAGACACAACTAGGATAACGCGGTGAACTCGGGGACTGAGAGTTACGAAAGTACTTGGAATCCTGGCGGTTCAGAGGCGACCGACGTCCCAGCATCCGAGCGCAGCCACTCTTCGACTAGGCGGCGGACCTTGGCCCCTTCCGGTCTTCTGCGGACGGCATCAAGAACCGCCAGATGAACCCGGTCGCCCGACCCCCGGAAGCAAACCCAGTACGGCACGCAGATGTCGCCGGGAAGTGCACTCGCCTCGATGCGCAAGTCCCGGACACGAAAAAAACCGCGGGTGAAAATCATCCGACGGACTTTGCCGATCATCCGTTCTTCGGCCTCGGCGCCATCCAGACCCGGCGGAAGAACGTTGCGCGTCTCGAGCGTGAGCAGATCAAGTTCTGCGGGCGACGCCGGAAACTGGTAGAGGTCCAGCATGCCGCTCACCGCCTCCAATGCAAAAATCTGGCTCTGTTCCCGCCCCCCACTGAAAACCTTCACCCGGTACAGACGATACGGGATGTAAAGCTCGGCCACCGACCGAACGCGTCCCCGGAGCAGATCGGCCGCCCGATTCACGACTCCTTCCGTGAAGTGCCGGATTGCCTGCTCACGCGTCACATTCGGCTTCAGGCTGCGAATCCTCGCCATCGAACTGATCCTCTTACCGTTTCACGCGCCCCTGCGATCGCGGCGACGTTCCGATCTTGTCGAAAAGCCGGGCCAAAGTCCAGTTGTCCCTACCCAGACTGCTGATTTATGCTCAAACCTTAGGGTTATTGGGGCTGTCCCTCTCAGGTTCTTCGTTCTTACCTGTTGAGCCTCCCGGAGTTCTGCCGGCATGACACTGACCCGCTTCGTGACCAAGAGCGCCTTCCGCAACAAGCGCCGCAGCATTCTGACCGTGTTGAGCATCACGTTCTCGCTCGTGTTGCTCACGTTCATGATGACCATCTGGCGTGGCTTCTACATCGACCAGGGGAGCACCCAGTCCACACAGCGTCTGATTACCCGCCACCGCGTCTCTCTCATAAACTTCATGCCTTTGTTCTACCGGGAAAAAATCCGCGCCCTGCCGGGCGTGGTGGCGGTGGCCCCACAGAATTGGTTCGGGGGCATTTACAAGGACGAGAAACCAGAGAACTTCTTCGCGCAGTTTGGCACCGACCCGGACGAAGTTTTCAAGGTGCTGACCGATTTCAAGATTCCCGAGGACCAACTGGCAGACTGGCAGCGAGATCGCGCCGGGGCCGTCGTGGACAGTCAACTGGCCAAGAAGTTCGGCTGGAAGGTGGGCGACCGCCTAATGATCAAAGGCGCCATTTATCCGGTGAATCTGGAACTCACCATCCGGGGAATATTCACCCCGCCGACGCCCTCCAGTTCCGTTTACTTCAACGAGAAGTACGTCGAAGAGGCGGTCTCCTGGGCGAAGGGACAGGCAGGGACGTTCGGCATTCTGGCGGACTCCCCGGAGAGTGTTCCCAGGGTCGCCTCCGCCGTGGACGCGATGTTTCGGAACTCTCCCCAGCCCACCAAAACCGAAAGCGAGAAGGCATTTCAGTTGAGCTTTATCAACAGCCTGGGAAACGTGAAGGCGTTCATCCTGAGCATCTGCTTCGCGGTGGTCTTCGCGACGCTACTGGTTTCCGCCAATACTATGGCCATGTCGATTCGCGAGCGCACTCGCGAAGTCGCGGTCCTGAAGACGCTCGGGTTCACGCGGCAATCGATCCTTGGCCTCTACATCGGCGAAGCCGTGACCGTGGCCTTGATGGGCGGCGTTCTCGGCTGTCTGTTGGCGGCCGCGATGGTTACCGGTCTCGCGCACGCCCCGGGAATGGGCATCTTTTTTGCCGGGATGAAGGTGACGCCTCCCACGTTCCTGGTTGCCGTCGTCGTCGCGGCGATGGTGGGCTTTCTGAGCGCCATCGTTCCCGCTTATCACGCCGCCAAATTGGACATTGTGGAGGGCTTGCGCTACATCGGCTAGCGAAGAGAGAGCATGGCGATTCCTATTAGCTACAACATCCGCAATCTGAAGCTCCGCACGGGACTCACGATCATGACCGCCCTGGGGATTGCCCTGACGGTCACCACCGCGGTGTTCCTGATGGCGCTTTTGGCCGGCCTGCAGAAAGCGTTCGTTTCCAGCGGCGATCCCCTCAACGTGCTGGTGATGCGCAAGGGTTCCACCGCCGAGCTCTCCGGTGGCTTCGATGCGACCTTGTTCGGCACCTTGAAGACCTTGCCAGGCATCGCCACAGACAGCCAGGGACAGCCAATAGCCTCCGGGGAATGGGTAGTCGTCGCGGTCTTGCCCAGGAAGGATGGCACCGGCGAAGTGAACGTTTCGGTTCGCGGCCTCATGCCGGCCGGGTTGACCCTCCGGCCCAAGGCAAAACTGACCGAGGGCCGCTGGTTCACAACCGGCCAGCGCGAGATTGTGGTGGGGAAATCCATTCACGACCGCTTTTCCGGCACCAGCGTGGGCGACACCATGGACTTCGCCAAAGGACAGTGGAAAGTCGTGGGCATCTTCGATTCCGGCGGCACCGCCTACGACTCGGAAATCTGGGGCGACGTCAACCAGATGGCTGCCGACTTCGACCGCCAGGGCGGATTGGGTTCGGCGTACTTGCGAGCCACCGATGCGGTTGCCGCCGAGGCCCTCAAGAACCGCGTCAGCGACGATCAGCGCTTGAAATTGGAGGGCCACCTCGAGACCGAATACTACGAAAAGCAAACCAGCTCCGGTGGACCCATCAAGTACATCGGCTTCGTCGTGGCCATCATCATGGCCATCGGTTCCAGCTTCGCCGCCATGAACACCATGTACGCGGCGGTGGCCTACCGTTCGCGCGAGATCGCCACCTTGCGCGTGATCGGGTTTTCCCGGCCGAGCATTCTGACTTCTTTTGTGCTTGAATCCTTGCTTCTTTCATTGCTCGGCGCCGCGGTGGGCATCATCCTCATGCTGCCTTTCAACGGCATGAGCACCGGAGTGGGCAATCAGGTTACGTTCAGCGAGACTGTTTTCAGTCTGCACATGACGTTGAGAGTGGTCGTCACAGCGGTCATCTTCGCGCTGGTCATGGGATTACTCGGGGGATTCGCCCCGGCCTGGCACGCTGCCCGGCAGGAAATTCTGGCGGCTTTGCGCGGCTAGTCTGCGCGAACTCAATGATTGCAATGCCTGCGGACGATAAACACGACGACCTCAAGAACCTGCGCATCGACCACTCGCTGCGCGACGGAGGCGGGGAACCGCCCGCCTGGTCCCGCCGCTTCATCCTCGGGGGGATAGCGGTGGTCGTGCTGCTGGGAATGGTGGCGCTCGGCTACCGTGTATTCGCCTCCGACGCTCCGGAAGTGGAAGTCGTCCGGGCCGCCGCCGAAGGCAGCGACGGCACCGGCGCCACCGTGCTCTCCGCTACCGGATACGTTGTTGCCCACCACAAGATCAACGTCAACTCCAAGGTCACGGGCCGCGTCGCCTGGATTGGAGTGGAGAAGGGCGACAAGGTAAAAGAAGGGCAGGTCCTGGTACGGCTGGAAGACCAGGAATTCCGCGCATTGCACGAGCAAGCGCGCGGCGCCTTTGAAAGCGCCAAGGCGCGGCTCACAGAATTGGAACATGGTTCACGGCCGGAAGAAGTTCGGCAGGCAGAACACAACCTGTCTGAGGCGCGGGCCACTGCGGCCAACGACAAGATTAGTCTCGACCGCGCCCGCGATTTGTTTTCGCAGGGAGTTGTCTCCAAGCAGGCGCTCGACGACGCCACTGCCCGCTACGACTCCTCCCAGCAGCGCGTCAATTCGCTCGAGCAGTCGTTCCGGTTGGCCCAGATCGGCCCCCGTGCCGAGCAGATTCAACGCGCTCGTGGCGACCTCGGCCAGGCGCAAGGCCAAATGGACTATGCCAAATCGCAACTCGACGCCACCGTGATCCGCGCGCCGGTCAGCGGAACCATCCTTGAGCGCACGGCGGAAAAGGGCGAATTAGTCACCGCCCAGTTTGCCAGTGGCGCCGAAGGCGGCCCGCGCGGCTCCGTCGTCGCCCTCGCCGATCTGAACGATATCCAGGTCGAACTCGACATCGCGCAGGATGATTTCGCCAAACTCGGGCCGAAGCAGGAAGCCGCTGTCACCCTCGACGCCTTCAAGGATCGCAGCTACAAAGGCGTCATCGCAGAAATCTCGCCCGAGGCCAACCGGCAAAAAGCGACGGTCCAGGTCAAGGTGCAGATTCTGAATCCGGACGCCTACCTCCGGCCAGAGATGAATTCCACCGTGCAGTTCCTGGCTGGCGACAACAAGAGCGCTTCCCGCAAGCAGTTGGGGGCCTTTGTGCCCACCCAGGCATTGCGCGACAAAGACGGAACCAAATTCGTGTTCATCGTGTTCAACGGCCGGACCGTCCGCCGCGAGGTTCACGTTCTGGGCCCGCGCTCCGGCGGCTATCTGGTGGACTCGCTCGTGGGCGGCGAAAACGTGGTCACCGGTGCGCCCGCAGACTTAAAGGACGGACAGAAAATTCGTATCAAGGGGCAATCATGAGTGCAGCGACGTCAGCAGATGACAAAGTGGTCCAGGCACGCGGAGTCAACAAAGTCTTCAAGCGCGATGCCTTCGAGGTGACCGCGCTCGACAATGTCACGATTGACATTGCAGCCGGAGAGTTTCTCGCGCTCATGGGTCCTTCCGGATCGGGGAAGACCACCCTGCTAAATATGATCGCCGCCATCGACCGGCCGACTTCTGGCGAACTCCGCGTCCTGGGCGAAAACATCTTCCAACTCAATGACGGCGAATCCGCCCGCTGGCGCAATACCCACGTTGGTTACGTCTTCCAGTCCTTCAATCTCATTCCCGTGCTGACGGCGTTCGAAAACGTCGAACTGCCCTTGCTGCTGACCAAGATGACGCCCCCGCAACGCCGCGACCACGTAATGACCGCGCTGAAATTGGTGGGCCTCGAAGACCGCGTCAACCATCTCCCCAAACAACTTTCCGGCGGACAGGAGCAGCGCGTGGCGATTGCCCGAGCCATCGTCAGCGATCCCACGATCATCCTTGCGGACGAACCCACCGGCGACCTCGATAGTCACTCGGCGACGGAAATTCTGGAGATTCTCAAGCGGTTGAATGAGGGTTTCAAGAAAACCATCGTGATGGTGACCCACGACCCGCACGCGGCCCAGTACGCACACGTCACCCGGCACTTGGAAAAAGGCATGCTGTTGCCGGCCTAGCCCATGCCGGGCACGTCGGTCAGGCCGTCACTTGGGTAGGTAATGCTTCGCTGCCCGGATCGCTCTCGCTGACCCATTCCCACACCCGCCGGCCACGGTCGTTGGTCAGACTGCGCGCTTCCCCATAGTCCACCAGGCGATTCAGCACGGTTGTGACCGAGGCCATCGGATCCTTATGGCGCAACAGAACATCGGGCGCCCGCCTCGCCAGTTCCTGGCAGACCTCGCGAGCTCCCAGCGGACCCCGCGCCTCCATCAGCACAATCCGGCATGCCTTTGTAAAGCCGGGCTGCCGGCCGTTGGGCTTACGGTCGATCAATTCGAGAAGATCTTCGCCCAGCACGTCGTCCCCGAACAGGTTGGCCAGTCCGGAAATGGTCTGCTTCACCGTGCCAATGCGCTTCATAATCTCAGCGCGCTGGCGCATTAGCTGACGAAGTTCATCGTGCGCAGCCTTCACTACCTGCTGCACCGGAACACCGCTTACGCGGGGATCCATTTCACCGGCGCCATCCCGGTCGTGCCTCGCTACATCCATAACTGCCTCCGAGCCCGGAAAGCCTGCCCCCCATCCACGCAGGGTTCAACCTATGTCTTACTACGGCAGACGATTCGCGAAAGTTCCCGGTATAGGGAACTCCCCCTGCAAACGGGGAATCCTTTCCCCATTTGGACTCGCGGGCGGAAAAAAAGTCACCACGAAGCTGCGGCCGCAGAAATTCCTTCGGAAAAAACGCGGGCCTGGGAGGCCCGCGCTCCACATAACAAAATATTTCTACTATTTATTGGAGGACTCGGCGCAAGGGCTACATTGTGGGCCATCGCCCGGGCGCGCTCTTCGCGCTATCCCATCACCGTCGTGTGCTCGGGCCGGATCTTATACAGCACCCGCACTTCGCCCGGCTGGGCGTAGGGATACTTGTCCACTCCCAGGTACTTCTTCGCCATCTTGTTGATGTGCTCGGCCGCCCCCTGCTCGGTGATCTCGACGACTGTGCCACGAATCTCCAGGTAACGGTAGGGATTTTCGGGATCGACGATGGCTAGAGCGACGCGTGGGTCCCGCCGCACGTTGCGGTCTTTCTGCCGCCCGCGGGCGGAGTTGAAAATCACATGCTCCCCGTCGAAGTCGCACCACACTGGTGTGACCTGCGGGCGTCCATCGGGCATGATGGTTCCTAGACTGGCAAAGGCCTTCTTCTGGAAAAGGTCCCGGTACTTCTCGGGGATGACGTTGGGCATCGCTGACTCCCTCCTGAAATTTCCGTTCGAGTGCCGGAAGGATTATAGATGCGGGAGGCACACCCGGAGCACGTGCGGTTTTTTCTTTGCGTCCTTCGCGATCCCTTCGCGACCTTTGCGTTAAAGGTTCTTTGGACGCGAACTAGGTCCGAAACGCAGCCCGAGGTTTGGGCTTCCAACTCTTCACCAGCTACAATATTGAGCTTCACCGGAAGCATTGTGGGGATCGGAAGGCGCGCCTGCCGCAGCCCAATCGAATCTCTAGGAAACTAGTAGTCTTTATCGGAGTGTCGGCATTCATGAACGTGCCATCCAGTTCCGTGCAGCGATCCACTCGAACAATCAGCCTGTGGTTCGCGCTACTCCTTCTGCTCGGGAGCATCCTCTCGGCCCAGCAGTCGTCTCCAAAGTATCCGCCGACCGTCGTCTTCATGACTGATTTCGGCGTCGTAGACGATTCCGTCGCTCTCTGTAAAGGCGTCATGTACGGGATTACCCCGAACCTGCGCATCGTGGACCTTACGCACCAGGTCACTCCCTTCTCCATTCAGGATGGCGCCCGTTTCCTGTTCGGCACCACGCCGTACTTCCCTGCTGGCGCAGTGTTCGTGGTGGTGATTGATCCGGGCGTCGGCAGCGCGCGCAAACCGGTCGTGGTCAAGTCGAAGCGCGGCCAGTTTTTCGTTCTGCCTGATAACGGCCTGATGACGATGGTCGGAGACCGCGACGGCATTGAGAGCATTCGCGAAATTGCCAACCAGGAGTGGATGATCGGGGCCAAGATCTCCTCGACTTTTCACGGCCGCGACATCTTTTCTCCCGTCGGTGCCCGCATCGCGCGCGGCGACGACTGGACGCAAATCGGCCCCGAGACCAAGAGCCTGGTCCGCCTGGACCTGCAGCCGGCGCGGCTCGACGACAAGGGACTGGCCGGCCAGGTCATCGCTACCGACGGCCCTTTCGGCAACCTGGTCACCAACATCGACGCCGAGGACTTCCTGAAGCTCGGTTACCAGCGGGGCGAGAAGCTCAAGGTCACGATCGCCAGCCGCGAGATCGAACTGCCCTTCGTGAAGACGTTCAGCGATGTCCCACTGAAACAGCCCTTACTGTTCATCGATTCGCGCGGGCGCGTCAGCTTCGCGGTCAATCAGGCCAGCTTCGCGGCGACCTACGACATCCACCCGCCCCAACCTGTTTTCATCCCCCGCAAGGGACATTGAACTCTCGCTACTCGCGACTCGCTGCTATCTCTTTTGCGATTCTTGGCAGCACCGCCCGCAGCAGCGCGACGAACTGGCCCATCACCCGCCGCCCCGTATCGAGCACCTCTTCGTGCGCCAGCGGTTGGTCCAGAATTCCCGCCGCCATGTTTGTCACGCAGGAGATCGCCAGCACATTCATCCCCATGTGCCGCGCCGCGATCGCTTCCGGCACCGTGGACATGCCCACCAGATCGGCGCCGATCGTGCGCAGGTAGCGAATCTCCGCCGGAGTCTCGTAACTCGGCCCCAGCAGTCCCACGTACACGCCTTCGCGCGGCGGTATCGAAAGTTTCTTTGCTTCTTCCAGCGCAATCTCGCGATAGCGTTTCGCGTACGTGTAGCTCATATCGGGGAACCGCGGGCCCAGGCGATCATCGTTTGCTCCTACCAGCGGATTCTGCCCCTGCAAGTTGATGTGGTCGCGAATCATGACCAGCGCGCCCTGTCCGTACTCGGTATTGATTCCGCCCGCAGCGTTGGTAAGAATCACCGCGCGAACACCCATCCGCCCCAGCACACGCACGGGAAACGCAACCTCATTCACAGAGTAACCCTCATACAGGTGGACGCGCCCCTGCATCACCGCCACCGGAACATCTCCCGCTTTACCGACCACAAGCTGTCCCGCATGCCCGATCGCCGTCGAGCGCGGAAATGACGGGATTTGCGCGTAGGGTATGCGAACGGCCTTGGTGAGTTCGTCGGCAAAAGCGCCTAGCCCGGAACCGAGGACCAGTCCGATCTGCGGCCGCAGCTTGGTCTGCGAAAGGACGAAGGCCGCGGCCGATTCGGCGCGGGGGAAAACGTCTTGTGTTGTGTCTCGAGGTTTCAAAATTTTTCAAGGGCTCGAGGTTTCAGAGCCTTGGTGTACCTTCGTGTCCTTCGTGGTTCATGCTTCTTGCCTTAACCACCAAGGACACGAAGGTACACGAAGGAATCATTCCAATCTAGAACTTCTTCTCAAACTCCGCGAAGACCTGCTCCAGCTGACCGAGTCCCGCCAGGGACGGCACACTCGGTTCCACGCAGAGGCGGACCAAACGAAATCCGCGCCGGAATTGCATTCTCCGAAGATTTTCACAACGGAATTTTGCATGTGTATCGGACGACGGCGAGACTCAGGGTATGCGAAACCGCGAATTCCCGTATGAACATTGACGATTCGTGATTGCGTTTGCATGGACTGCACAATTTTCGCATCACCCGCCTGTGGACGACTTGCACTCCATTGAAGAATAA
>JACQDD010000116.1 GCA_016201265.1 Terriglobales bacterium
CCTCGAGGGGCTTTGATCATTGTGAGCTACGAGCTGCGAGCTACGAGCTTGAACCGCCCCGCATGTTCTGGGTGAGAATGCCTTGGAGCGTCCCAGAGAGAACGAAACGCGGTAGGGGTCCTTCGACTCCGCAAGATGTTCACTTACGCGAACATCTTGCTCCGCTCAGGATGACAATTCTACAAGGGCGTCGCTGTTGCTGACTGCTACTTTCTCTCCATCAAATACGCATTCTTGTACCCCAGATAATTCTCTGCGTAACGCAGGATCATGTCTTCATCTTTCTTGTCGAGATGGCGGCGGAATTTGCCGGGGGAGCCGACCCACAAAGAGTTCGGCTCGATGATGGTTTTCTCGGGAATCAAGGTACCAGCGCCGACGATTGAGCCTGCGCCCACGACGGCTCCGTTCAGGATGATCGAGCCCATGCCGATCAGGCAGCGGTCTTCGACTCTGCATCCGTGGAGCACAACGTTGTGGCCCACGGTGACATAGTCGCCGACGTAAACACCGTACAACTCTTTCATGCCGTGCAGGATGCAGTTGTCCTGAATGTTGGAGGAGTGGCCGACGCGGATCTCATGCACGTCGCCACGCAGGACGGCGTTCATCCAGACGCTTGAGTGTTCGCCGACGATGACGTCGCCGATCAGTTGGGCGGAGTCGTCCACGTAGCACGTTTCGGGGAACTGGGGCGTGATGCTTTTGTAAGAGCGGATCATGAGCGGCGAACAGTCAACATACCACGGAGGGATTGCAGTAGTCAGATTGCAGACTGCAGAAGTGAAGAGCTGAACCACAGGGGCCACAGAGGAGCACGGGGAAGAGCGATGACCATGCGGTGACGGGAGTGTTTAAGGCCGGCTGGCCCCCGTTACTCGCCGACAGTCGCCTTGTGTTTAGCGATCCCGGATGATGAATTCTAGATCGTGGTCGTGTGACGGCCCACTCGGAAACCATCGTCCCGAACCGCACAGCCCAGTTCCGCGATGCCGGTCGGGAGAGTTTATGAGATGGGCTGATGGGCTCTGAACTCCTACTGCACTTCGGGCAAGGCGAGGCAGGAATCGTGGTCGGCGATGGCGGCGCCGGTTGCATCGAAGTGGATGCCATCCATTTCGGTGGTGCAGAAGCTGCGGTTGCCGGTACCGGTCATGGGTACCGCCAAGGCGAAATACTGTTCGGCGGGAGGGGGTCCGATGGCTGCCGCGCTGAAGTTGTAGCCGTCCTTGGCGCCCGCTGCCAGCACCGTGTCAATCAGGCAGGCGCTGGTCGCGTCCGGAGGGTTGCAGTTGGTGCCGCCTAACACGCTCAGGGTCGCCGCGTAACCCAAATCGTTGTGGGCCCAGTTGTAAGCGGTCATCGCCGTGTTGATGGTCTGGATGGAAGTGACGGCGGAGGATTCGTTGGCCGAGACACGAGCCTGCAACAGATTCGGAATGGCAATCGCGGCGACGATCAGGATGATCGCGACGACCGCCACCAGCTCGATCAGCGAGAAACCCTTCTGTCCGTTCTTCATGGCTTGAACTCCGTGTTACTGAAGTTACTTCCACGCGGCCAGGTCGTTCGGATCACTTGGGAGGAGGAAAACCAGTGAGGGGATTGCCGTGTACATTCCCAAAATGCAACCGGGGAGCCAGAGGGTTTTAGTTGATTTATCAATGGCTTACGAAGGGCAGGCCAATTGTCATGTGCAAGGTATTGCACATTGTTGAGGCGCTCGCGGGAGCAGCACGGTTTGAAAAGCGGGGATAGGGCGTAGCGAAACCCTAACCGCAAAAAGCGCAAAGGTTCGCCAAGGACGCGAAGAAAGGCTTGAACCACAGGGAGTACAAGAGATCACAGCGCCGAATCCTTCGCTGCCATCGGGCAGGAGAATGAAATCCCAGTTGTTTTCAGCGGTTCTCATGCACACTCGCCAGGGCTGGGCTCCTTCGCCCAATGGGAAACCGAACAAAATCAGTGTGCACAGGTCACATCCGGGTGCGGCGAAGGGTGATACAAAGCATGCCAGGTCTCCCCGACCGTCCTCCGAGTCCGAAGTGTCGGACGCAGGAGGATTCCCATGTTCGTTGGCAGGACGCGGCAGACCTTATCTCTTCTTGGCATTCCTTATTTGTTCATTCTGATTCTGCTCGGGGGCGGGGCGCGGGCGCAGGACGCTTCGACGGGGGCGTTGCGCGGGACGGTGGTGGATGCGCAGGGCGCGGCCGTTACGGCGGCCGACATCGTGGCGATCCGCGTGGATACGGGGATCCGCTATCACGGGGCGACCGACGCGGAGGGGCGCTTCATTCTCGACCTGCTGCCGCCGGGTGAGTACTCGGCACGGGCGGAGGCGGAGGGCATGTTGCCGCAGAATTCTCCGCTGGTGCGGGTGGAGGTGGGCGCGGCGACGGAATTGGCGTTCAAGCTGGCGGTGGCGGGCGGGAAGGAAATCGTGGCGGTCTCGGATGCGCCGCAGCTGGTTGAGACGCAGCCCAGTGCGGTTTCGGCGCTGGTGGATGAACGGGCGATTGGGGATTTGCCGCTGAACGGGCGGCGCTACACCGATCTTTCGCTGCTCGCGCCGGGAGTGACGCAGGATCCGCGCGGGCTGACTTCGACTTCGAATGGCGATCTGGCGTTTGGAGGGGTTCGCGGCTACCAGTCGAGCTACCTGGTGGATGGCGCCGACAATAACAACGGCTTCTTCGCGCAGGCGCGGGGACGATATCGCGCGCCCTATCAGTTTTCGAATGAGGTGGTGAAGGAGTTCCGCGTTTCTTCCAACACTTATGGCGCGGAACTCGGACGCGCGGGCGGAGCGGTGGTCAACGTGGTGACCAAGTCCGGCTCGAATCACTGGCACGGCACGGGGTTTTATTTTCTGCGTGACAGCGCGCTGGGAGCTAGCCCGGCGTTTGTCGGATTCAAGCCGAGCGATCGGCAGCACCAGTTTGGGGGCACGCTGGGCGGGCCGATCCGGCGCAACAAGGCGTTTTTCTTTGCGGGATACGATCAACACATTTTTCGCGTGCCGGCGGTGGTGGAGTTTGCGGACGGCAACACCGTGGTGATCCCGAAGAAGGGGGACGAGCCGCTGCATCACGGGGACTATGAGGAGTCGGACAAAGACCTGGTGTTCGCGGCGGCGGCGAAACTTTCGACCATGGGCGGGACGTTCCGGTCGCAGCTGCTGGGGAATAGCGGGTTCGTGAAGGTGGACTATTCGCTGAGCCCGCGTGAGTTTCTGACGGCGCGGGTGAGCACGTCGCGGTACCACGGGCAGAACAACGTGTTCTTCGATCCGGCGAGCCCGGTTACGAACTTCAGTATGAGCTCGAATGGGGAAGAAGACGTGAAGACGGAGAGCGCGTCGCTGTCGTTGCTGAGCGGACTGACGCCGAAGCTGACCAGCCACCTGCGGGCACAGTTTTCGCGCGACCTGCAGCAGTCGTTTGCCAACTCCAGCGACGTGCGGACCCGCATCTACAACGTGATTGAGGCCTTCGGGCAGTCGTCGATCCTGCCGCGGCAGACCCGGGAGCACCGTTTGCACCTGGCTGAGACCTTGAGCCTCAGAGGCGGCCGGCACGACTGGAAGTTCGGCGGCGACGCGATGCTGACGTGGGACTACAACTACTTTCCGTCACTGTACGGCGGCGAGTACATCTACGACAACATCAGCGTGGATCCGTGGACGTTCAAGCCCATGCATGGGGGCATGGAGATCACGCCGCTGCGGGCCTGGGCGCACAATGTGCCGCGGTACTACATCCAGAATTTCGGGAGTCCGGTGTCGCATCCGGACAGCAACGACTACTCGGCTTTCCTGCAAGACACGGTGCGGGTGACGGGGCGTTTGGCGGTGAGTCTGGGGGTGCGCTATGACCTGCAGACCTTCGGCAGCAAGGATTTGGTGAACAATCCGCTGTGGGCGGGGTCAGGGAAGATGCCCGCGGATAAGAACAATGTCTCGCCGCGAGTGGGAGTGGCGTATTCGATCGGGGATCAGCGGCCGCTGGTGGTGCGGGGCGGATTTGGCATCTTCTATACGCGGCTGCCTCAGATCTATGAGTCGGCGGTGATCAACAACAATGGGCTTGCGAGGACGCATCTTTTCCTGGACAACGCGGACACGACGCAGCACCAGATATTCCCAACGTATCCGAATGCGCTGGTGGCGTGCAGCCCGGGGCCAGCGCCGTGCGTGCCGCCGGACTCGCTGAAGCCGTACCTGACAAGCGATATCTCCGCTTTTGCGCCGAACTTTATTACGCCTAAAGTGCAGCAGGGAAACTTGAGCGTGGAGCGGGAGATCGCAGATCGTTTTGCCGCGGGCGTGTCGTATCTGTATGTGCATGGGGAAAATTTGATCCGGGCGCGGGATGTAAACCTGCCGGCGCCGACGGAGTACAGCTATCCGATTTATGACTCGGCCGGGGAAAACTTCACCAGCTCCTACTACACGGTGGAATCGTTCTCGACGTGGCAGATGACGCAGAGCATGAGCTGTCCGTATCCGCCGTGCATCAACGACGTGGCGCGGCCGGTGCCGGAACTGAGCGCGATCAACCAGTTTGATAGTGCGGCGACGAGCATTTATCACGGGCTGACGGCGTCGCTGCGGCGGCGCATGACGCACGGGTTCTATTTCCGGCTGGCGTACACCTGGGCACACGCGATCGACGACGGGCAGGATGCGCTGGTGGCGGGGCGTCCGGTGACAGTGCAGAACTCGTATGCGACACGGAGTGAGCGCGGGCCGAGCGTCACGGATCAGCGGCACCGGCTGTCGGTATCCTGGATTGCGGAGCCGCGTCCGTTTGGACGAGGGCAGGAGATTCTGGCGAAGATATTCAACGATTGGAAATTGGCGGGAGTGATGACGTTTGGGAGCGGACGTCCAGCCGAGGCGCGGGTGACGGGAGATCCCAATCGGGATGAAAATTCCAGCAACGACCGGTTGCCCGGGTATGGACGGAATGCGTTTCTGGGTCCGGACTACGCGACCATGGACCTGCGGCTGACGCGGAAGATTCGTGTAACCGAGCGCTTGCGACTCGAACTAACGGCCGAGTCTTTCAACCTTTTCAATCGCGACAATCGGCGCTACAGCCTGAGCGATGACGGATTTCTGAATGCGGCGGGGCAGTTCGTTGCGCTCGACCGGAAAGCGGGGGGGAGGGTCTATCCCGCGTATTATCAGCAACCTACAAACTTTATGCGGGCGACAAGCGCGTATGCTCCGCGGCTGGTGCAGTTGGGGCTGCGGTTGGTCTTCTAAATAGGGGGCGGTTTTTTGTACATTCCGCTTGACTTAGGTGGCCGATGCTTGCCATAACTAACGGGTCCAGTTAGGACGAGTAGGGGGGTGTATTAAGTTTGGCTGAAGTCAGACTTCAAGAGGGCGAGTCGCTGGAGAATGCGCTTCGCCGCTTCAAGCGGAAGGTACAGACGGAAGACATCATCAAGGAAGTGAAACGTCACTCCTATTACCTGAAGCCGGGAGAAAAGAAGCGGGTGAAAGAAGCGCTGGCACGCAAGCGCAGCCGTAAGAAAGCGCGCAAGGAACAAGATTAAGCCAACCGGGCCGTCGCACTGTGGGGTGACGGCCCGTTCCTCTCCCACTCGCATTATTCTGCAGTGCAGGAATTCTTAAGTGCAGTAACCATGCGATGCACTTCGCATGGCGGGCCGAATCCAGGGTCAATATGAGGGGGATGTAATCCCCTGCCCACGTCGTGAACCGGATCCTTCCCCATTCGGTCTCCGTGAAGAGCAGGGACGGGGAATGGAGCGCCTCTTCACATGGAATTCCAGGACAAGCAGTTGAAGTGTGTGGATTGCGGCACGGACTTCGTTTTTACGGCGGGTGAACAGCTGTTCTTCCATGACAAGCAGTTCAAGAACGAACCGAAACGCTGCAAGAACTGCAAGGGAAAACGGGTCGCAGTGCTGGGATCTGGTCACGGGCAGTCCTACGCGAAAACGGAAACGCGGACGAACTGCTCGCAGTGCGGCAAAGAGACGACGGTACCGTTTCGTCCCAGCCAGGGGCGGCCGGTGTTGTGCCGGGAGTGCTTTCAGCAGAAACGGCAGATCGCAAGCGCCTGATCATCCTTAGAAGGGAAAGAGGAACGCGGCGAGACGGGTACTAGCCCGCCTTGCGGGAGGGTTCCTGCGCCGCGGCGGCGGCGGAGATGCGCTGCCGAGTCTGCTTTGCGTCCTCGTGGCGGACGAGCAGGGCCTCGACCTGGCGCAGCAGAGCGCTGGTGCCCAGGGGTTTGATCAGCAGAGACTCGGAGTGGTCTTCCTCCCAATGTTCTCCGGAGGGGGGGTAGGCAGTGAGCAGGGCGGTGGCGGGATCATAGCTCTGGCGGCGCGCGGCTAAGATCACCTTCAGGCCGGCGTCTTCGGTTTCCATGCGCAAGTCGCTGATGACCATCTGGTAGGTGGCGGACTCCAGGCGGGAAAAGGCTTCGAGCGTGCTGGC
The DNA here is from genome assembly GCA_016201265.1 of Terriglobales bacterium. Taxonomy (GTDB): domain Bacteria; phylum Acidobacteriota; class Terriglobia; order Terriglobales; family Acidobacteriaceae; genus Acidiflorens. The sequence goes on from JACQDD010000116.1 coordinate 6,482, forward strand.
CGCGGTTTCCACTTCAAATCCATGGAATTCCAGGACGGCTTTCAGGGTCAGCAGGACGGCCAGATCGTCGTCCACGAGAAGAATGCGCCGTTTCATATGCACCTCTGAGGCAAGCTGGGAGATGCAGAGCACTGCGGAATCGGTCCGCAGCTGCCGCCGGCCGCTTCAGGCCCCACACCCACTCAGTTAGTATAGAAGCGTGGCCAGCTTCTACATAGAGAATTTTGGCTGCCGCGCCACGCAGGCGGATGGGGCGGCGCTGGAAAGCCGGTTTCTGGAGCGCGGTCTGGAGCGCGCCCATGCCGCGCGCGACGCCGAAATTGTCGTTCTCAACACCTGCACGGTGACCGCGGGCGCCGACAAGGATGCGCGCGCTTCGATTCGGAGAGTGCGGCGAGAGAATCCGGCGTGCCGCATACTGGTAACGGGGTGTTACGCACAGCGCGCGCCGGAAGAACTGGCGGCGCTGCCGGGCGTCACCTGGGTAGTGGGGAATTCGCACAAGCACCTGGCGGCGGAGATCGCAACCTCTCCTGATTCTTCTTCCAAGGCCGGCTTTGTTCCACTGTCGCAACTTTCCAGCGAACGAGACAGCAACGTTATAGTGGGCGACATCTTCGCGCACACCGAACTGCTGGCGGCGCCGGTGTTTGAAGCGGCAAACGAGCGCACCCGGCCGAACCTCAAGGTGCAGGACGGATGTGACAATCGCTGCTCGTTCTGCGTGATTCCGTATGTGCGGGGCCAGAGCCGGTCGCTGCCGCTGGAGCGGGTGCTGGCTGAGGTGCGGGCGCTGGTAGGGGCGGGCTATCGGGAAGTGGTGATCTCGGGGATTAATTTGGGGAGATGGGGGAGAGACTTGCCGGTCGTTGGTCGTCCGTCGTTAGTCGTTGGCGAACCGGACCCAGGAGACTCTGTGGTGACGATGCGCGGCCAACAGCCACCGACGAATCGAGAACGACCAACGACTAACGACCACCGACTAGAGGGTCTTGTCCGCGCGATCCTGGAGGAGACGTCGCTCGAGAAGCTCAGGATCAGTTCTGTGGAGCCGATGGATTGGAGTGATGAGCTGATCGAGATGATGGCGAATTCTCATCGGATTGCCAAGCATGCGCATGTGCCGCTGCAGTCGGCGAGTGATGCGGTGCTGCGGCGGATGCACCGCAAGTATCGGCCGTGGCATTACCGGGAGAAGATTTTGAAGATCCGGAAGGCCATGCCCGAGGCGGCGATTGGGGCGGATGTCATGGTGGGATTTCCGGGCGAGACCGATGCGGAGTTTGCCGAGACGCGGCGCATGGTCGAAGAGTTGCCCTTTACCTACCTGCACGTATTCACGTATTCGGCACGGCCAGGAACGCCGGCTGCGGAACAGAGCGATCAGGTGCCGGTGGCGGTAGCGCGGGAGCGCAACCAAGTGTTGCGGGAGATTGCTGCTGCGAGGAAGGCGGCGTTTGTTCGATCGCAGTTGGGGATGATCGTACAAGCGATCACGCTGCGGTCAGGCGACGGGGAGTGCACCGAAGCGCTGACCGACAACTACCTGAAGATGAGAATTCCCGGACGGCTGGAAGCGAATCGCTGGATCGAGGTGCAGGTGGACGACGCCGAGGGCGAAGTGCTGGTGGGACGGGCGTGTGTGGGGGGCGCAGTCGGGCCGGAGAAGCAGACCGAAGTAACCCTGGAGAATACTCAGAAGTCCAACAAGTTCATTGACCTGCAACCTTTTGCGGGCTAGGATGAGTCAAAACCTCAAGATTACGGGAGTGAGTTTGACCATGTCACAGACGGTGTTACGGTCTGTTCTGAGTATGGTGCTGGCGCTGCTGCTGCCAGGGCAGCTGCTTGCGGCAGACTCGGCATCGGCGATGCTGTACGCGAACGGCACGGCCTGGGTGAACGGCAGTTCGGTACCCAAGTCAGCGGCGGTGTTCGCCGGAGACATGGTGCAGACGCGGCCAGATTCTACCGCCCATATCAGCGCCAGCGGCTCGAGTGTGATGGTGCTGTCGGACTCACTGGTGAAGTTTCAGGGGCCAGCCGTGGAGATCGAGCACGGTGCCGTCCGTGTGTCCACCGCGCGCGGGCTGGAGACGCGGGCCGGCGAGGTGACGGTAAAGCCGGCGGGAAATTCCTGGACCGAGTTCCAGGTCACCGATGTTGACGGACAGGTACAGATTGCCGCCAACAAAGGCGACGTGACGATTCAGGATCAGCAAGGGACCACGACGCTGCAGCAGGGGCAGCAGACCACGCGCGACGATACCTCCAATCCGGAACAGAAAAAGAAGAGGAAGCGGCGCGGCGCCGGAGCTGCAACGGCGGCGGGCGGCGGAATCCTGAGTACGAGCACAGCGATCTACACCGGCATCGCGATTGTCGGCGGCATCACAACCTGGGTGCTGCTGCAACACGATGAGCCGCTGAGTCCGGCTTGTCCCAACAATACCTGCCCATGAAGTGCCCGGTGAGCGACTGAAGCCATGTCGCGCTATGTATCCTACCGAGATTTTGACTGGGTCCTGATGGGATTCGTGCTCGTACTCTGCACGCTGGGCGTGCTGCAGATCCACAGCGCCACCGCGCACACCAAGTTTGCCGGCGCTCACATCAAGCAAGTCTACTGGGTGCTGGCGGGCGTAGGGGCAATGTTTCTGGTGAGCCTGGTGAACTATCAGGCGCTGCTGGAAAAAATCCATTGGATGTACGTCGCCTCGCTGGCCTCGCTGATTGCGGTGCTGCTATTCGGGCAGAAGTACCTGGGAGCGCGGCGCTGGATCAAGATGCCATGGAACGTGCATTTTCAGCCCTCGGAGTGGGTAAAGCTCATCCTGATTCTGGCGGTGGCCAAGTACTTTGCGGACCTTCACCAGCGGGAACTTTCCTGGTCGGACTTCGTCAAGGCGGGCGCGATCGTGGGCTTTCCCATGCTGATGGTGCTGGCGCAGCCGGATTTGGGCACCGCGCTCACCTACATTCCAGTCGCGGTGACGGCGCTTTTTCTGGGAGGATTGCGGCTGCGGCAAGCGCTGCCGGTCGTTCTCCTCGGCACTGCCATCGTGGCCGCAGTGTTTTTCTCGGATCGCGTCCACATCCTCAAGCCCTACCAGAAAGAGCGTTTGACGAGTTTTCTGAACCCGGATGCGGACCGCCAGGGCTCCGGGTACCAAGTTAATCAATCCCTGATTGCGGTGGGGTCGGGGGGAATCTGGGGAAGCAGCCAGGGATCGCAGACCCACCTGGCGTTTCTGCCGGTGCCGCAGACGGATTTTATTTTTGCGGCGTTTGCGGAAGAACACGGGTTTGTAGGAGCTCTTGGGGTTCTGCTGTTATACTTCATTGTGTTGATGCGTTTGACCCAGAACGCGCAAACGGCGCCCGACCGCGCCGGGACGTTTCTGGTGATGGGGGTGGTAGCTGTGCTTAGCTTCCACGTCCTGGTCAACGTCGGCATGGTGGTTGGCTTTATGCCGGTCACCGGAATACCTTTGCCGCTCATGAGCTACGGTGGGTCGTCCGTCCTGTTTATGTTTCTGGCGCTGGGGATGGTGATGAACGTCCGGATGCGCCGCTTCGTGAACTGAGGCGGAAGGCGGAGAATTGGCGCCCTTGAGAACGGCGCCATGAAACAAGATTACGAACGCCCTCGCGAAAAAGGAGGGCAAATCACCGGCGAAGTGAATGCCGGACAGGATTGAAGCCCGTCAGGCTTGGGTAACGGCCCCCTCAGAAATCTGAGAGAGCGGTCACAAACCTGACGCAGTGCATGACGCGATCAGTGCAGACGAGTTCTGAACGTTCACGGTTGTGCGGGTCCCTGAAGAGCTCCCGGGAACTTCCGGGCTAGTGCCAGGGACCGCGCTGAACGCCTCAATCCTTCCGACCACCTTCCACTTTGCTCCGGTGAAGAAAACCCGGAGTTTACATGAACAAGGAATTGTATGTGTCGTCCACTCCTCACGAAACCAAAGTGGGGATTGTGGAAGATGATCAGCTTGCAGAAATTTACCTGGAACTCGAAAACGAATACACCTTAGCGGGTTCCATCTATAAAGGCCGCGTGACGCGCGTGCTGCCCGGCATGCAGTCGGCCTTTGTGGACATTGGACTGGAACGGGACGCCTTCCTCTACGTTTCCGACTTCATGGATCTGGAGCAGCAGGACGAGGATCTGGACGAGGCGATTCCAGCCGGGCGTCCGCCGGAGGGTCGTTCGCAGCGGACTCCTGAACCGGCGATGCCAGCGATGGAGGTCCGAACCTCGGGCGCTGTGGAGGCCGAGAGCCAGACGGAAGATGGCGGGATCGAAGCGGTTTCGTCGGAAGCATCAAGCTCGGGCGGGGATTGGGTACGCGATCCGCGAGGATTTCGCGGGCGGCGGCGCCGCCGCGGACGTCGCCCCGAACGCCCCGAACGTGGAGAACGCGGCGGTGAGCGCGGGGAACGGGACCGCAATGGATCGGAGCCTCGGCCGGAGTCTCGGCCGGAGACGCGCTTTCAGCGTCCGCCAGCCCAGGACGCGCGGTCGGGACGCGACTATGATTACGGACCGCCACCGGGATATCAGCCCATCCTTCTTCCGGGCGAGTCTATCTCGAAGTACCGGCGGCAGGCACAGGGTTCGGTCGCTCCAGCGGAAGCGCCGGCGCAGGAGCGGTCGTCGCCGGCTACGGTCGCAGGACGCTTTCCCGACGACGAACCAATGTTTGCCGCGGGAGAGGCGGAACCGCTCCGCGAACAGCATGAGCACGTGAGTGCGGCGGAGGGTTACGACGAGCCACAGGGAATCGTTTCCAGCGCAGCTTCGGAAGTGGTGGAGCTGGAGACTGGTGCGTCAGAGACGGCTTTGCCGGAGATCGCGCACGAGGCGGATTTCCGGGCCGCCATCCAGGTTCCGACTGCAGACCATATCGAGGAACAGGAGATCGAAGAGGAAGAAGCCGATCTCGACTCGTACGCGGAGGAACTGGAAGAAGATGCTGCGTTCGAGGAACTGGAAGAAGAGACGCGTGCAGCGGGAGAGTCAACCTCTACGGTTAGTTTGCAGGAGCCAGCGGCGGAACCGGTAGCCGAGGGTTTGAGTGCCGAGCCGGCCGAAGCCGCCGAGGGAGCTTCGGAAGCCGTCCTGGAAGAAGAAGAGATGGAGGCGGAGGAACTGGAACTGGAAGAGGCTCAGGAAGAAGCTGAGGCGCTTCTGGAAGCGGAGGCAATTGGCGCGGGCACGGTGGACGCCAGTGCCGAAGTACGAAGCTCGGCTCCAGAGGCGAGGTTGCAGCGGGCACCGCGTCCGGCGCCGGGGTTTGACCGGCGGCGCGGACGCCGCGGGGGCCGGCGTTTCCACCGTCGCGAGAACACGGTTGTACCCCAGATCAGCGAACTGCTCAAGGAAGGGCAGGAGATCCTGGTGCAGATCGCCAAGGAACCGATCGGAAAGAAGGGCGCGCGCATTACCAGCCACATCGCCCTGCCGGGACGCTTTCTGGTGTACATGCCGACGGTGAATCACACCGGCGTGTCGCGCAAGATCGCTTCCGAGGAAGAACGGTTGCGGCTGAAGCGAATCATTCACAGCGAGCGGGAGAACGGGCACGGTGGCTTCATCGTGCGCACCGCCGCGCAGGGAGCGTCGGACGAGGAGCTGCGCGCCGATATCCGTTTCCTGAAGAATCTGTGGACCGAGATCAAGTCGCGGTCGGACAGCAGCAAGCCTCCGGCGTTGATCTACCACGACCTGAACGTAGTGGAGCGGGTTTTGCGCGACCAGGTAACCTCGGACTTCTCAGTCATCTGGGTGGACACGGAAACGGAATACGAGCGCATCCTGCGCTTTGCCAACCGTTTCCAGCCGGCGCTGGTGAAGCGGGTCAAGCTTTACACCAAGGAGACGCCGCTCTACGAGCAGTTCGGCCTGAACGAGGAACTCAACAAGGCGCTGAAGTCGAAGGTCTGGCTGAAGAGTGGCGGATACATCGTCATCAATCAGACCGAGGCGCTGGTGGCGATCGACGTGAACACCGGCAAGTACGTGGGCAAGACCGCCCGACTGGAAGACACAATCGTCAAGACCAACGTGGATGCGATCCGGGAGATCGTGCGGCAGATCCGGCTGCGCGACCTGGGCGGGATCATTGTGATTGATTTCATCGACATGGACGAACGCCGCAACCGGCAGAAAGTGATGCAGGCGCTGGAAGAGGCGTTGCGGTTGGATCGCGCGCCGTCGAAGGCGCTGCAGTTCAACGATTTCGGTCTGGTCGCGATTACACGCAAGCGGGTGAAGCAGTCGCTCGAACGCACGATTGGATCGCCGTGTCCGTATTGCCAGGCGACCGGGTTCGTGAAGTCAGTGAACACGGTCTGCAACGAGGTGTATGTCGAGATGCGGAAGATCTCGAAGCACCTGGAGCACAGCGACGTGATGCTGCGCGTGAATCCTGAGGTGGCGAAAGCGCTCAAGGCCAACAATGCGCGCTTGTTGAACGAAATGGAAGAACTGGTGAAGAAGACGATCATCGTGAAGTCCGATCCGGCGCTGCACCAGGAGCAGTTCGATATTCACTGAGCGGATCGCTGCTGGCTACTGGCAGGCGCTGCGAGCTATGCGCTGCGAGCTACGAGGGGACTCGTGAAAACGAGTCCCCCTTGTTTTGTGGCAGATGTGCGTTGTGATCGGGACTTCTAGATCCGCCCCTCGCGGACTCTTTGCAAAAAGTCCTGGGCTTCGGCGCGGGCTCGGGCCATCACCTTGGGGTCGTTGCGGTGTTCGAGGCCGATCTCGTCGAGCGCGATGTCAACGGCATCCTTGGGCTTGTAGCCGACCTTGATCAGTTTCATCACCCGCTTGGTGAACGATGGTTCGGTCGAGGTGTCTTCGATTTCCTTGCGCGGGACGGCGATCTCGCATACATGCTCACGGAACTTCAGCGAGGCCAGGCGGTCGTAGGCGCGTTTCGCTTCTGGATCGCTGAGGAACGTGGGGACTGGAAATTTCCAGGAACAATTCGAGCAACTCCAGCCGCCGCTTTCGGGGTCGTCAATCCAGATTAAAGTTGGCGTCATCACAACCGTTCACAGGCTGGTTGCTTCATGATCTGCCAGAACGCTCGATTGCGCAAACGGCCTAGGCTTGCGCCAGGATCTTGACGACCTGATCGGTGCGTTCGCGGAGTTTCTCGAGTGAGCCGCGGAGAGCCTCGCTTCGGGCCTGCATGTCGTCCTGTTGGCTAATCTGCAGGGCCAGCCGGTCCACGGCTTCCGAGAGCCGTTTCGCGAGGTCAAGGAGAACCACCAGAGAGTCGGCGTGCAACTTCCAGATGGAGGGGGAATTCTGGGAACGCTTGAACTCTTCCATTTCGGTGGTCATGCGGGCAGAAACGGCCACCGTGCGGAGCAACATGCGGGCGACATCGGCGCGCGGGCTGGCTTCCTCCAGATAGTCGGCGGTATAGGCCTCGACTTCGGCCGGGCTGAGCATCAGGTTGAAGTAGCGCATGGGCACGATCTGGCGGAACTTGGGATCGGCGACGCGCACAAAGATGCGGATGGACTCTTCCACTCGGCGCAATTTCGCTTCTTCGATGGAGAGCGACTGGGGAGTCATGGCGGCGGGAACGAACTTGGGGGCGCGCGCGGGTGCAGCGGCGGCGCCTCCGGCTCCGACGGAGTGAGCGGCAGTCGCGGGCCGAGGCGCGCGGCGGAGGGGTGGCCTTCGCTCCAATTCTTTTTTCAGCTTGGAGACGCGGCGGAATTTTTCCAGGGCAGCAGCGTAGTCCACCTTGAGCAGTTCGTTCTCGTTCAGGGCGGCGACATGCTCAACGGTGACTTCGACACCGTCCACCGTGCTGAGGATGCTGCCGCCGAGTTCTTCGAGCCGGTGGGCAAAATCCTTGATCTCGTTGGCGGCGGCGGAAAAGAGTGTGTCGAAACGGTCCCCGAACGCGGCATTGTAAGGCGCGAGTGTGGCCAGCACGCCGGGGTGATAGAACGAATCGCCCAGAGAGGCCTTCAGTTCGCGGACGCGGGGAATGATGCCGGAATCCATGAGGGCATTGAAATCCTGGAAATGATTGGCTTCGTCGAGCAAGGGGCCGAATTCGCGCAGCCGTTGCACGTGTTGCTCCGGAAGAATAGGGGCCTCGGACTCGGACAGAATCTCAAGCAGCGCAATTTCAAAAGGCGAGAGGGGGAGCGATCCATCGAGACCGTAACCACTCCGTTCCCACTGGCCGGGAACGCGAGGATGCCGGAAGAGGAACGTGGCCACCAGGTCGGTCTTGTCGCGATTGGCGCCGGAATCGTCGCGGTGGCGGGCAAAGTAGCGCAGGAGAGCCTCGGCCACTTCGGGATCGAGGGCAGAGGGCATGCCGAGACGCAGGATGGCAGGAGTGACCGCCATATCCAGGAGCTGGATCCAGACGTGGATGTGGTCCAGGGTGCGGCGGACGTCGTCGGTATGCCCGATGGCCTCAGGCGTGAGTTCTGCGGGCGTGGGAATCTCTCCGCCCAGGTGGTCGCCCATGAGGCGCTGGTAAAAGCTCTGGACGGTCGCCAGCAGGGCTAATTCCCATTTCGGATCCTCTGCCAAACCCTCTCCTTCGGAGGCAAGGTTCCCAGTTGTCTTCTAAAGGGTTAGCCCTAGTAAAACCGAAAGCGGAACCCGGCGCAATTGGTTACGTGGTTACGGAAGTGACAGCACGGAAGACAGTAGTCGGTAGTCAGGAGTCAGCTACGAGCTACGAGCCGGGCCCCAAGCCCAAAGCCCAGAGCCTAAAGCCCACTACTGAAACACCACGGTCTTGTTCCCATACAGCAAAACCCGGTTTTCGACGTGCCAGCGGACGGCGCGGGAGAGGACGACTTTTTCGATGTCGCGGCCTTTCTGGATCAGGTCGTCGATGGTGTCGCGGTGGTAGATGCGGACTACGTCCTGCTCGATGATGGGCCCGTCGTCGAGCACTTCGGTAACGTAGTGGGCAGTGGCGCCGATGAGTTTGACCCCCCGCTGAAAGGCTTGGTGGTAAGGCCGGGAACCGATGAACGCCGGAAGGAAAGAGTGGTGGATATTGATAAGGTTCTGGGAACCGACGGCGGCAGTCAACTCGGTCGAGAGCACCTGCATGTAGCGCGCGAGCACGACCAGGTTGCACTGATGCTCGCGGATCAGCGCGAGCTGTTTCTGTTCGGCTTCGCGCTTGTTGTCTTTCGTGACCAGCACGACGAAGTAGGGGACGTGGTAGAAGTCGGCGATGCGCTGATTGTCAGGATGGTTGGAAAGAATGAGCGGAATCTCGCAGCGGAGTTCGCCGCTCTGGTGGCGGTAGAGCAGGTCCTGAAGGCAGTGGTCGTACTTGGAGACGAAGATCGCGAGCCGCGGCCGGTCGGTCGAGTGGGCAAGGCGCCAGTCCATTTGGAATTCGGTGGCGATGGGGGCGAAACGCTCGGCAAATTGCGCGAGGTCAAAATCGAATTCCGAGGGGTCGAACTCGACGCGGGTGAGAAAAAGATTCGATTCTTCGTCTCCGTGCTCGTCGGCGAACAGGATGTTGCCGTTGTGGTGAAAAATGAAATCGGCGATGGAGGCGACCACGCCCTTGCGGTCGGGACAGGAGACGAGAAGGATGGCGGAGTTGCGCATAGGTGAATTGGGTTGCCTTGGTGAACCTTCGTGCCCTTCGTGGTTAAGAAGAACCGGGAAACCACAAAGGACACGAAGGATCACGAAGGAAGACAATGGTTGCCAGCGAGGGCGCCCGCGCTACCTTTTCAAGTCGCTACTTCTTCAAAGCCTGGGCGATCTCGCGGGCGGCGTTGGCGCCGGAGCCGCCGGTTAATCCCGTCCCGGGATGGGTGCCGTTGCCGCACAGATACAGCTTGTCGATTGGCGTCTGATAGCGTGCCCAATCGAGCAGCGGCCGCATGGTAAAGAACTGATCGAGAGCAAGTTCGCCGTGAAAAATATGGCCGCCGGTGAGACCGTAAGTCTCTTCGAAATCTTTGGGTGTAATGATCTGGTGGCGGAGGATCTTCTGCGGGAGCGTGGGGGCGTACTGCGTGATCGTTTTCACGACTGCTTCACCGAGAGCCGTCCGCTGGCTTTCCCAATCGGAATTTCTTAGTTTGTAGGGCGCATACTGCATGTAAATGGACATCACGTGCTGGCCTGCCGGCGCGAGCGACGGATCGGTGAGCGAAGGGAACGTGATCTCAAGGTAAGGCTGACGGGAGAAGTTGCCGTACTTTGATTCGTCGAAAGCGCGCTCCAGGTAATCAATTTCGGGGCTGATCTGAATCCGGCCTTTCAGCAGGTCGCCGTTGCCCTTGGCTTTGAGTGCCGGGAAGTCGGGCAGACCCGAGAGCGCCAGATTGATCTTCGCGACCGTTCCCAGGGAGCGATAGTTCTTGATTTTCTGGACGAAGTCGGGGGCGAGGTGCGTGGGATCGACCAGGCGCATCAGAGTGCGTTTGGGGTCGGCGTTCGAGACAACGGCCTTGGCGGATATTTCTTCCCCGGATGCCAGCACGACCCCGGTGGCGACGCCGTCCTTGACGCGGATCTCGGCGACATCGGCGTTGGTACGAATTTCGGCGCCCGCTTGCTTTGCAACCGCGGCCATGGCTTGCGTGACGGAACCCGCGCCTCCGGTGGCGAATTGTACGGTCCCGACCGGAGTCGGATCGGCGGCGGCGCGCAACAGTAGAACCAGGGCGCTGCCCGCCGACCACGGTCCCAGGAAAGTTCCGAAGATACCGCGGGCGGCGACCGTGGCGCGCAGGGGTTCGGTGTCGAAGAACTCGGCGGCCAGATCGGCGACGGCCATCGGTCCCCAACGCAGGAAACGGTACATGTCTTTTTTGCCGAGATTGCGGATGGAGCGCCCGGTTTTCAGCATTCCCCAGAGATCGCCGGTCGAGGGGTTGTCGATATTGGGCGGCGTGAGCGCGAGCGCTTCGCCGATGACCTTGCCGATTTTGGCCAGCGCGTTGCCGAAATCAGCATATCCGGCAGCGTCTTTCTGCGACCATTGCGAGATTTCCTGCGCGGCCTTCTTCGTGTCGGAGTAAAGAATCAGCGCCCGTCCATCCGGCTGCAGAGAAACGGTGCTCACGTCCGGAGTGGTCCGCTTGAGCCCGTGCCGCTCCAACTGCATGTCGCGCACAACGTCGGCGCGGAGAGAACCGGTGTTATGCACCAGAGTGGAACAGCGGAAGCCGGGATGAAATTCTTCGGTGACGGCGGCGCCGCCGACCTGGGCGCGGCGCTCGAGCACCAGCGGCTTGAATCCGGCTTTGGCGAGATAGAAGGCGGTGACCAGTCCGTTATGTCCGCCGCCGATGATGATCACATCGCGTGTTTCGGCCATGGTCTTTGTTTCGGACATCAGGCAGCCTTCCCGTCTTTCAGAATCTCAAGCGCCGCCAGGCGTCCGTTGGCGCCCATGATGCCGCCGCCGGGATGCGTTGCTGATCCGCACATGTAGAGATTCTTGATTGGCGTGCGATACCGTGCCCAGCCGGGCACTGGCCGCAGGGTCACCACCTGGCGATGCAGGATGATGTCCTTGATGTTGGGTGCGTGCTCGGCAATGGTGTTGACCACGGTGTCGCCGAACTTTTCTTTTTCCGTATCCCAGTCGAGGCCGGGCGCCAGCTTGTAGGGCGCGTACTGCACGAAGCAGGAAAGGACGTGCTTGCCCGGCGGCGCCAGGGAAGGATCGGTCAGCGTGGGAATGACCATGTCAATGTAAGGCCGCGTGGACCAGTGGCCGTACTTGGCTTCGTCGTAAGCCTTCTCCATGTAGTCCACAGCCGGAGAGATGGACATGGCGCCGCGCAGGTGAGCACCTACGCCGGGCAGGCACTTGAAGTTGGGCAGCGCATCGAGCGCCATGTTGACTTTGCCGGAAGAGCCGCGGAATTTGTAGCGCCTTACTCCTTCCATGAATTCGTCGGGCAGATGGCCGGGCTCGATCATCTTGACGAAGGTGAGGCGCGGATCGACGCTGGAGGAAACGACGTCGGCGTAGATCTCGTCACCATTCTCGAGAACCACACCGGTGGCGCGGCCGTTCTTGACCAGGATTTTGGCAATGGGCGCCTGGGTGCGGATTTCAGCTCCGGCTTCGCGGGCAGCGTCGGCAATGGCGTTCGAGATGGCGCCGGTGCCGCCGCGCGCGAATCCCCAGGCGCGGAAGGCGCCGTCAATCTCGCCCATGTAGTGGTGCAGCAGAACGTAGGCCGTGCCCGGGGAGCGCACACCGAGAAACGTCCCGATGATGCCCGACGCCGACATAGTGGCCTTGAGCACATCGGTCTCGAACCACTGGTCGAGGAAGTCCACGGCGCTCATGGTCATGAGCTGGACCTGGTTGTACTTGTCCCCGCTCGCCATGCCCTGAAAGCGGCGGCCGATGAAAAACAGCTTCATCAGTTCGCGCGGATTGAGCGTGGTTGGATCAGGGGGGACCATGCTCAGGATCGGCTTCACGAAGCGGCACATGGCCTGCATCGCTTTGCCGAATTCGTCGTAGGCTTCGGCGTCGATGCGCGAGTGGCGGGCGATCTCGCGATGCGTCTTGCCGTGATCGTTCACGCGCCACAGATAGTCGCCACTGGGCATGGGGGTGAAGGTGCCGTCGAGCGGCAGGATTTCCAGGCCGTGGCGGGGGAGGTCGAGGTCGCGGATGATCTCCGGCCGGAGCAGTGAGACCACGTACGAGCACACTGAGAACTTGAATCCTGGATAGACCTCTTCCGTGCAGGCGGCCCCGCCCAGCACGTAGCGGCGCTCGAGCACCAGCACTTTCTTCCCGGCTTTGGCCAGGTAGGCGGCGTTCACCAGACCGTTGTGGCCTCCGCCGATGACGATGACGTCGTACTTCTTACCGTTCGCAACTGCGGGCATAGTTCGATCCAGACGGGCAGGGAACTGCGACGAAAAATGACTCGCTATTCTATCGAGAAACTATCTGTTTGTCTCTATACTTACGCGTTGTGTCTGACTCCGGGTCAATGCATTTCGCCGCTTGCTGAGGAGTGGTGGGACTGCATATAATCCGGCGTTCGGGTTTCCTTCGTGATCCTTCGTGTCCTTTGTGGTTAAGAGAAAAGCGGAAACCACGAAGGACACGAAGGTTACACGAAGGAAACCATCGCGCGAGGTTGGCCTTGCCTGTCGGAACTGCGTTTCACGAGAGAACGTTTGCTCTCTGCCACAGCCTGAACTACCGGGAATGGTCGGGATACTACACCGTCAGCGTGTATGAAGTACACCACGAGCACGAGTACAACGCCATCCGCAACGCGTGCGCGCTGATTGATATTTCGCCGCTCTACAAATACCTGGTTACAGGCAAGGACGCGACCAAGCTGGTGAACCGCATCGTCACGCGCGACATCAACAAGGTCGCGGTCGGGCAGGTCATTTATTGCTGCTGGTGCGATGAAGACGGCAAGGTCGTTGACGACGGAACGATCACCCGGCTTGAAGAAAACAAGTATCGCTGGACGGCTGCTGATCCGAGCCTGCGCTGGTTCCGGCAGAACGGTCTGAACATGGATGTCCAGATCGAGGACATCTCGGAGCAGACGGCGGCGCTGGCGCTGCAGGGGCCGACTTCGGCGAAGTTACTCAAGACCGTTTCCGATGCCGACATTACCAACCTGAAGTATTTCCGCAAGACCAGCGGCAAGATCGCTGGCGTGCCGGTGGATATTTCGCGCACTGGATATACCGGCGACCTCGGCTACGAAATCTGGATGCCGTGGAATGACGCGGTCAAGGTGTGGGATGAGCTGATGGCCAAGGGCAAGCAGTTCGATATCCACGCGGCGGGAATGCTGGCGCTGGATGTGTCGCGTGTCGAGGCGGGGCTGCTGCTGATCGAAGTGGATTACAGCAGCTCGAAGAAGGCGCTGATTGCGTCGCAGAAGTACTCACCCTACGAGTTGGGCTTCGGGAAGATGGTGCATCTCGACAAAGAGAACTTCATTGGGAAGCGGGCGCTGGCGCGGGACAACAAGAATGGCGTGGCCAGGCACCTTGTTGGCCTGGAAGTGGATTGGGTGGAAGTGGAAGAACAGTTCGACAAGTTTGGATTGTCGCCGGCGGCGCCGAGCCAGGCGTCGCGCGTGGCTGTGCCCGTCTATTCGGGAGACCGGCAAGTGGGGAAGGCGACGACTACCGCTTTTTCACCGCTATTGAAGAAGTTGATTGCGCTTGCGAGCGTAAGCATCGAGTATTCAAAACCCGGCACCAAGCTGCAGATGGAGTTGACCATCGAAGCGCAGCGGCGGAAAACGACCGCGACGGTGGTGCCGCTGCCGTTTTTCAATCCGAAGCGGAAGACGGCGACGCCGGTTTAACATTCCTTGCACCAGGGAATCCGGAATAGAGGCTTCGCGGAAGAATGAAGGGTTCGGCGCGTCCGTGAGCGCCGAAGGTGGCTGATTGGATCGGGGCGAGAGTAAAGAGATGGCGTTGTCCATTCACGACAATTTACTGGTCTCTTACGAGGTTCAGTGCGAAGCGCGGACCATCATGCTTCGTACCGAATATCGTGTCGCAAACAAGCCGACGGAATTCACAAACGTCGTTTTCGAGGGCGTTCAGGGCTATCGCTTCCAGAATGATGCATTCGGAAACATCATTCTCGGCTTGGAAACCGTACCAGTGGAACAGGTCTTGACGGAATACAGTGCTGAAATATCAGAGTCATACCGCATGGCTGGATCCCCTGGTCCTTGGGCTGCGAATCTCGGCTCGGCCCCGGCATACCTACATGCGCAAGGGGTAAAAGGGTTCATCCTATCTTCGTCATACGGCTTCTCCGGCTGGGTTCTCGCAAAAGAGATTTCTATTCTTTACGCCGAACAGGGCATTCCAGCAGATCGCCCGCAAGGGGACATCCCCGTCAATCCATCCCATTAACTATGGCGGCAGCTTGCTGCTTCTCCTCTGACAAGTCGGCCGTGACTTGAACTCTGGCCGACGCTATGTTGCGGCTTTCGCTGCTATGCTTCGCGCGGCGGGTAGCTTGACGTCCCAGGCGAGGCCGACTGTCCGCAGGGCGGAGATTCCGTACCAATTCAGATCGAACTCGTACCAGGCCAGGCCATGACGAGCGGACTGCGGGTGGGCGTGATGGTTGTTGTGCCAGCCTTCACCGAAGCTCAACATCGCAACCCAGAAGTTGTTCGTGGAAGTGTCTCCGGTGAGAAACCGGCGCGATCCCCACATGTGGGTGGCAGAGTTCACGAGATAAGTGGCGTGGAGGCCGACCACGGTCCGCAAAAAGACACCCCACATCAGATAGCGCCAACCGCCCACAACAAGAACCGCGACCGCCAGAATGACCATGGGCACCCAGTGCCACTTGCTGATCCAGATCATGAACTTGTCTTTGCGGAGATCGGGGACGTAGGGCAGAAGTTCGGTTGTCTTGTTGTGTATCGCGTCGCCGGTAATGATCCAGCCCATGTGGGCCCAGAATCCGCCGTCGCGGGGAGAATGCGGATCGCCCTCTTTGTCGGAATTCTGATGATGGAGGCGATGAGTCGCCACCCAGCCAATCGGACCACCTTGCAGGGCCAGGGTGCCGCAGACGGTCAGACAGTATTCCATCCACTTGGGTGTCTTATAGCCACGGTGCGTGAGCAACCGGTGGAATCCCATGCCAATGCCAAGACTCTCCGCGATCCACCACATCAAAAGGGCGAACACCAGCGCTTTCCAGCTGAACATGAAGAGCGCAACGATGGCGCAGACGTGGAATAGCCCCAAGAACAGAGTGATGGTCAGATTGATGGGCTGGGTGAAAGTCTTATCGCGGGTGAAGATGCTCATTCCGATAGTTTTTCGAGGGCCGAGTGCGATTGGAACACGAAGCCGAGGGACTTTTTGTAATACCTACGTAATTGTTGCTGGACCTGGCGGAAATGCGCGCCGCGGGCGTGCCGACAGAGTCCGAGCGCTATTGCTGCGTGCGACCCGCTCTTCGTTTCCCCGCCCAATACAGCCACATTCCAACTAACAGCAGCGCGCCGCAGCCGCCGACGATTTTGAAAACGGCGAGGGGCTTGTTCGGTTCGTCCGGCGGCGGCAAGACTGACACGGCGATGGTCAGTACCGTGGTCACGAGGCCCACGATCGACACCGCATAGGCCACCGGCTTGCCGCCGGGGACGCGGATTACGTCCGATCCCGCGGGCTCCCCTTGCAACTTGAACATGGCGGCGAACAGGTACAAGTACGGAATGAAATACGTGATCACGCCCATGCTGACCAGCACGTCATAGGCGCCCTTGATGCTGGTGCCAGCTTGTCCGAGAAAAATGAACACCGCGCCGAAGACGAACTGTGTAAGCAGTCCGACC
Source organism: Terriglobales bacterium (assembly GCA_016201265.1). GTDB lineage: Bacteria > Acidobacteriota > Terriglobia > Terriglobales > Acidobacteriaceae > Acidiflorens. Next base: position 22,856 of record JACQDD010000116.1, read on the forward strand.
CACGGAGTCTTCCAGCGCGGATGCAGCGCGCCGAACGCCGGGGGCAGAAAACGATCGATGCCGGCCACATATGGCAGCCGCGCCACGGCCGCCAGATAGGCGCCGGCCGCGCCTATGTTGCTCAGGGTGATCAGAAACGCGGCGAAAGGGACCACACCTTCGAACCCAATGCGGTGGGCGGTGCTGGAGATGGCCTGCATCAGGCCCTGCAAGTTGCCGACTTCGGAAGCGGGCAGCGCCAGCAACACACCAATGGTGCCCGCGATGTAGCAAAGCGTCACGGTAACGCCACCGATGAACAGCGCCCACGGAATGGTGCGGCGAGCGTTCTTGATTTCATCCCCCATGAGGGACGCGGTCTCACAACCGGCGAAGGCGTAGGTCAGCACCGACCAGAATATGATGTCGTTGAGATGAGTACGGGGGGTCATGGAGTGAAACGTGAACGACGTAGCGGCGCCATAGCGATGCCAGGCCACCGCCCCCATCGCGATGATGATGCCGACCGGAATCCACATGGCGAGCGCGCCCAGGTTGTGCAACCACGTGCCAACGTCGAGGCCGAACAGATTCAGCAGCGTTGCTACCGCCAGCGCCAGTAGCGAGAAAACGATGAAGAAGGTAGTGTTGCCGGAAAGATGTGCCCAGGAATCGTGCCGGATGTAGAGCGCGTTGCTGGCGGCAAAATAGAGCACGGCGGGGAAGTAGGGAAGATTGCAGGTCCAGTACGTCCAGGCAGTGATGAACCCGGAGAAATCGCCGAAGGCACGTTTCGTCCAGACGTAGATGCCGCCCTCATTCGGATAGCGCGAAGAAAGTTCGATGACCGAGAGCGCCAGCGGCGTGTAAAAGACCAGCCAGGCGCCGATCCAGATGACGATCGAACTCGGCCCCGCGGCCGCGGCCGTAGCAATCCAGCGCAGGCTGATGCCGGTGACTACGTAGAACAGCAGCAGGTCGCGGAATCCCATGACCCGCTTGGGGCGGTTGGGGTCTTGGGCCTCGGCGACGGAGATGCCGGTTCCGCCGACAGCGATGGGTTCTGGCCCTGGGTCACTCACGCGCGAGGGTCTCTTCGCCGGTGAAATGGCGAGGGGTAAGGATTGCAGAGAGTCACAGGATCGGCAAGGTGAATTTCAGGCGCCGAGTCTGACGCGGCTCTTGCGCTTCCAGTAGAGATATCCCGGCACGCCAATCAGCACGATCGCCGTTCCCCAGAAAGCCTCGGTGGGGCGGGTGAAGATGGTGTTGAGCGTCCAGCCGGCGCCGACGAGCACGTAGATCGCGGGGAGCCAGGGGTATCCGGTGCAGCGGTAGGGGCGAGGAATGTCCGGCCGTTTCCAGCGCAACACGAACAGGCCGATGACGGTGAGGGTGTAGGAAAGCACCATGCCGTAGATGACGTAGGTGTAAAGCTGGTCATAGCGGCCGCTCAGGGTGAGCAGCGCCGCCCAGATGCCTTGGCCGATCAGGCTGAAGGCGGGCGTGCGCCACTTGGGATGGATGAGGGCCATGCGTTTGAAGAAGACACCGTCCTGCGCCATGGCGAGGTACACGCGCGCGCCGGAGAGAGTGCAGGTGGCCGCAGCGCTGAAACAGGAAACGGCAATCATCGCTGAGAGCCAGACGGCGGCCCCGGGCGAGAACAGGGCAGCAGCGGTGGCGTGCGCGATGGTTTCGTACTTCGCGACCTCGCGCAGTGGCATCGCGTACACGTAGGTCATGTTCATGGCGAGATAGATTGCGCCCACCGCGAGCACGCCCAAAACCATGGCCAGAGGCACGTTGCGCCGAGGGTCTTTGACTTCGCCGGCGACCCAGGTGATGTACACCCAGCCGTCGTAGGCCCAGAAAACGGCGATTAACCCCACGCCCAGTGCTGAGATCAGCTGCCCCGGGCTCAGGCCCATACTGACGCCACCCGGCGAGTGGGCAGTGAAGTTCGACCAGTGTCCCTTGCCGATGGCGAATCCAAGGACAACGAAAGCGGCCATGGCGGAGAACTTGGTCCAGGTGGAAACGTTTTGCAGAAGCGCGCCCCAGCGCAGTCCCACCACGTTGACGTAGGTGAGGATGACGATCAATGCCAGTCCAACCAGGTGAGCGCGGGTAAAGACGATGCCGGCCAGGGAAAAGATCACGTGCTCCTTCGAAATGACCGGGATGATGTTCCCCATGTAAGCGGCGGAGGCAACCGAGAGCGCGGCGATGGTGCCGCCGTTGGCCACGGCAAACAGCATCCACCCGTAAAGAAAAGCGACTAGATCTCCATAGGCTTCGCGCAGGTAGATGTATTGCCCGCCCGAATCAGGGAACATGGACCCGAGCTCGGCGAAGGCGACGCAGGCACAGAGAGAGATCACTCCGCCCAGAACCCAGACCAGGAAAAACCAGACCGGATGGGGCAAGGGGCCGGCAATGTCCTTGGCGGTGAGAAAAATCGAGGAGCCGATAATGCCGCTCACCAACAGCAGCACGGAGTCGAGCAGACTTAGTCCCCGGACCAGACTAGGCTGCGGGCTGGGCGTTTCGCTCGGCACGGTTTCGGGAACGGGAGTTGTGCTCATCGGTTCAGTCGTCTGTTTGATTAACCCATGCCCAGTTCGTCAGGAGATTCCAGCGGAGTGCCGCAGCGGCGGCAGATGACGGCAGAGCAATCGCCACAGGTCAGTGGATCTTCGACTTCGACGGCGCAGACAGGACAGTACAGGATCTCGGGGGATTTCCTTTCGGCGGGAGCCTTCTCCTGGCTGTCCATGAGCAGGAAACTCTAGCACAGTTTGCTGGGCGGGCGCGGTGCGCAATCTTGGGGAATCTTCTACTCGTTGCGCCTGCGCAGGATGAGGTCGCCTTCGGTCGGCGGCAGGGAGAAAGGAAACTCCCAGACCTTGTCGGTCATCCGAACGCGGAGAATGAAGTCTTCGCGGCTCTTCCAGGAGCCGAGCCACTTATTCTTGGTGCTGAAGAAGACCCAGCCATGGGCTTCAGGGTTGCCGGGCGTCAGAATGGCGGGTTCCAGGCTCTGTGTGCTGAGGAACTCGATGAACTCGGCAACCTCTTTCTGAAATTCCCGCGCGCGTGTGGTCTTCTCCTCGGTTAGTTCGGGGTGTTTCTTGATTTCGCGCCCGGTGTCGAAGACCAGCGTATCCACATCGTTCTGCATTCTGGTGGAGAACTCGGTGGGATCCAGGTAGCCCTCGCTCACGTTGTGATGGCGGAGGAACTGCATGGTCAAGTCGGCCGGGAATTCGAATTTGCCCGAACCGGTGTAAGTCACACTCATGTACACGCCGAGGGGTTTGTAGAGACGGCGCTGGCTCTTGGCGAGTTCCTGGGAATCCATGAGGAGAGTCATGTCCAGGTTTTCGCCGGCGAAGCGCCAGCGGTAGCGGCCGTCGTCCCCGCGCTGGAATTCGCAACCGGGCGCGTTTGCGGTCCAGCGTACGGCGGGAAGTTGCTTCTTCTTTGCGTAGCCAGGGGCTGCGGCGAGGACCACGCAGAGGGCAAGGGCGAGTCTTCGTTGCGAAAAACAGGGGCGTGGCATAGGTACGGAATAATGCTGACGCCAGAGTACTGATCGGAGCGAGATCGGGCAAGGGAAGCGGGAAGGGCTTTGGGTGGTCCCCATGACCTGTTACCATGCCGGAAGGCGGAAGCGCATGACAGCATTCCTTTGGACCGTGGTGATCCTGATGGCGGCAGCGCTGCTGGCGGAGATCCTCGCGTTCGTGGGGATGGCGTTGGTGGCGAGGCGCGCGGGGCGCCGGGCGGAGCAAATCAAACAGCAAGTCGCTGAGAGGCTGGTGCCCTCTGTTCGTCTGGTGAAGGAAGTGAAGTCATCACTGCAACTTCGGGCGGAAACCATAAGCCGCGACAGCCAGGAAATCGGAGCGCTTCTGGCAAATCGCTTCCGTTCGGTTCAGGCCGTCTACCTCGACACTGGCCGCCGCGCGGAGCGTATTCGTCTTCGCCTCGTTGAAGGCGTACAGACCGTGGAGCAACAACGGCGGACCCGCGGACTCTATCGCGAGGTCGTGGAACCAATGCAGGCCGCCAGCCGGGTGTTTCGTGGATTGAAGATCGCACTGTGGCTGCTGCGCCGAGTGGCCTGAAAGCATCGGCAGTATTACCTTGCTGACTCACCGATCGTCTCGATCCCCAGCAAACTACTTGTCAATCAAGATATCGGAGTAGCTCACCATCCAGCGTGACAGCGGCGTGTTGATCTTGGCCCATTGCTTGAAGTCGTAGAAGTTGCGGTACGTCCAGCGCATCTTCCAGACGGCGAGGGAGTTCTCGGAGGCGTTCGCCGGGCGTGAGAGCAGATAGCCGAGTTCCTGCAGGTAGTCTCCGACAAGCCGTTCGAACCATATGAGCTGGTCCGGAGGGAACTTTTCTTTCCATCGGCCGACCGGAGTGAAGTGGCCCTCTTTCAGGTCTTCCTTGAACGAGGTCAGCGGCTTCTTGACCGAGCCGACGCTGGCTTCCTGGATGCGAGCGTAGTCGAGGTCGTGCTGGAGAAACGCGCCGATTTTCTTTAGGGGAGATTCTGGCCGCTCCACTAGTTCCTCGTAGCGCACTTCCATGTATCTGGGACCGAGCATGGTTCCGTATTTGCGCCCCTTACGCACGATCCACTCCCAGTAGAGTCCGGCCGCCAGCAGACTGCGTTTCTTGTCCCAGGGGAGCGGGCGGCTCCATTGGCGTTTATCGAGCGAGAGGGCCACGTCGCGCGCATCGCGGATGATGTGGATGAATCGTGCGTCGGGAAAATCGCGGCTGATGCGGAACATGTGAGGGATGTTGGTGGGCGTGGAATCAATCCAGCGGTCGACCCCCTGCTTGCGCGCCACGTCCTCCATCACGATACGGATGAAGTCGCTGCCATTGCTGCATTCGGCCATGATTCGGGCTTCGATTTCGTTGGCCACGAGACCGGATACGGCGAACGCTTTGCTCCGCAGCCACTCCTGCATCATTTTCTTTTTGTTCGCCGTGGAACTGAGATCGCCGAAGATGGGCTCCAACACGTCAAAGACGTTCATCTGGGTGTGGAAACGGGCAAAGCCTCCCGCGGAAAGCAGAAGGTGGTAGAGAAAGCTCGTTCCCGAACGGGGACAGCCAACGATGAAGACCGGAGGTCTCATGGGTGCGGAGATCAGCAGTTTGCCCACACCGAGAACGTGCGCGCCGGAGGGATGCTGATTCTGATCGCGAACAGCCAGTGTATCGCTTTTGCTTCGGAAGCGTCAGGAACGGGTGCCGGGCGGAATCAAGGACGCAAAGAGTGGAGTGGGGATGCAGTTGGCTGCGGACAAGCGCTCTGTGGCCAAATCAACGGAGCCAGATATGTTAGATTGAAATCAGTGTGGGCGCGTAGCTCAGGTGGTAGAGCAACGCCCTTTTAAGGCGTGGGTCGCAGGTTCGAATCCTGCCGCGCTCACCAAAAAGGATTGTCAGCAAAAATGGGCCTCCCAGAGAGGCCCAAGATTTTGTACAAGGATTGTGCAAGAACAGAAGCAGATTTCTAATGACGACCATTCACTGCCAGGCCCTGCTGTTTGACATGGACGGTGTGCTGGTGGATTCCACGCATGCGGTAGCGCGGGTGTGGCATCAATGGGCGGTCGAACGCGGATTTGATCCGGAGAAAGTCGTCCAGGCGGCGCATGGGCGGCCGAGTCTGGACACGGTGCGGGACTTTCTGCCCAACGCTGATAGTCACGCCGAGAATCTCGAAGTCGAGCGGCGGGAGGTCGAAGATCTGGAAGGCGTGGTTGCGATGCCCGGTGCGCAGGCGCTAGTGAAAGGCCTGCCTGCCGGGCGCTGGACGGTGGTCACGTCGGCGACGCGTCCGCTGGCGGAGGTTCGGTTGCGGGCGGCGGGGCTGACGGTCCTGCCAAGCCTGATTACCGCAGGTGACAGCCAGCACGGCAAGCCACATCCGGAGCCTTATCAGAAAGCGGCGGCCCGGCTGGGCTATGCCGCTTCCGACTGCGTGGTAGTGGAAGATGCGCCCGCCGGAATCCAGGCGGGAAAAGCGGCGGGCGCCCGGGTGATTGCGTTTCCTACGACCTCGAACCGCGGCGAACTGGAAAAGGCGGGCGCGGATTGGGTGGTGCGCAACTGCGCTGACATCTCGGCTGCGTTTGATGGAAGCAGTCTGGTTCTGAAGCTCGCGCTGCACGCTTAGATTTCTTCGCGAGCCGGAGGGCCCTCCTTCGTGACCCTTCGTGTCCTTAGTGGTTGAGAAGAAAGCCTAAACCACGAAGGACACAAAGTCCCACGAAGGAAAACCCTAACCTGCACCACTGCAATCTTGCAAAAGTCATTTACGCGCGCCTGTCCACTCAACTAGAATCCTCAGTTCCTCAGAATCGGCCTGCCGGCGCAAAGATCAAGCGCGTCTGGCGGCGGGTCGTGTCGATGTCCAGAATCGCGGAACAGGCGGGGCCTCGTGATTATTGGTGTTGCGAAGGAAAGTTATCCAGGTGAACGGCGGGTTGCGCTGGTGCCGGCGGTGCTGCCGACGCTGACCAAGGCTGGCTTCGAGGTTCACGTGCAGGCCGGGGCGGGAATCGAAGCCGGATATCCCGATTCCCAGTATGCCGACAAGGGCGCGAAGATCGTGGCCGAGCGGCAGGCGGTGTTTTCCGCAGCCGACATCGTCGTGCAGGTTCTCTGTTACGGCTCTAACGACATCACCGGTAAAGAGGATGTGCCGCTGTATCACCGCGATCAGATCCTGATCGGATTCCTGCGTCCGTTCGGAGCCGCCGAAGTGGTGCAGGACATCGCCCGTGCGGGGGTTACTTCGTTCGCCGTGGAACTGATGCCACGCACCACCCGCGCGCAAAGCATGGACGCGCTCTCTTCGATGGCTACCATCTGCGGATACAAGGCGGTGCTGGTGGCGGCCACCTCGCATCTGCGCATTTTCCCTATGCTGACCACCGCAGCGGGAACGATTACCCCGGCGCGTGTGTTTGTCATTGGGGCGGGCGTTGCCGGACTGCAGGCGATTGCCACGGCGCGGCGGCTGGGTGCGGTGATCTCGGCCTATGATCTGCGTCCCGCCGCTAAGGAGCAGGTGCAGAGTCTGGGCGGGCGCTTTGTCGAGCTTCCGATTGAAGCGAAAGACGCGCAGGATGCCCGCGGATATGCCCGCGCGCAGGATGAAGATTTCTACCGCCGCCAGCGCGAACTCCTGGGCAAGGTTGTGCAGGAAAGCGACGTGGTCATCACGGCGGCGGTGATTCCGGGAAAGAAATCGCCGGTGCTGGTGACCGAGGACATGGTGAAGGGTATGGCGCCGGGTTCGGTGATCCTCGACCTGGCGGCCGAGCGCGGCGGCAATTGTGAGCTGACGGAACGAGGGAAGACCGTCGTCAAGCACGGGGTGACCATCATCGGAGCCATCAATCTCGCCACCGGGGCTCCGTATCACGCCAGCCAGCTGTATGCGCGCAACATGACGGCCTTCCTGACTCACCTGATCAAAGATCAAAAGCTGAATTTGAACCTCGAGGATGAGATTGTCCGCGAGACGCTCGTGACGCGGGGCGGAGAGATCGTCAACCCGCGGGTACGCGAGTTTTTTGCCTTGCCGGCGCTGGTCACACAGAGCTGACGCGGCGCTTCGACCGGAGGAAAGATGGCCAGCAGTTCGAACCTGATCAATGCACTCTTCATTTTTGTGCTGGCGGGATTCATCGGATTTGAAGTGATCCGGCGAGTTTCGCCCCTGCTGCATACCCCCTTGATGTCGCTCACCAACGCCCTGGATGCGATCGCGGTCGTGGGCGCCATTGTGCTGGTGGGCGAGCACAAGAGCACGCTCTCGGCTGCGCTCGGATTCATCGCGGTGATCGCGGCCACGAGCAACATCGTGGGTGGCTTCCTCATCACGGATCGCATGTTGCGCATGTTCAAATCCAGCCGTCCAGCGGCCAAACCATGACAGCGGAACTCGCCGGGAGTCAAATCGTCATCGAAGTCGTCTACCTGATCGCGAGCGTGCTGTTCATCCTTTCGCTGAAGTGGATGAGTTCGCCGACCAGCGCGCGCCACGGCATCTGGGCGGGCGAAGTGGGCATGCTGCTGGCCATCTGCGGCACGCTCCTCCAGCACGGAATTATCGACTACCGGCTGATTGCCATCGCGCTGACGCTGGGTACGATCATCGGCATCCCGTTGGGACGCGTCGCCATGACGGCGGTGCCGCAGCGAACCGCGCTCAGCCATGCTTTCGGTGCGTTGTGCGTGACGCTGGTCGGGTCGGCCGAATTTTATCTACGGGCACCGGACATTTCCCGCTTCCTGATGTCGGTGCTGTCGGTAGAGGTGATCCTCGGCGGGCTGACCGTTACCGGGAGCTTGATGGCTGCCGGCAAACTGCAGGAAATTCTGCCGCAGCGGCCGCTGACCTACAAAGGGCAGAACTTCGTCAACTTCCTGCTGCTCGCGGTTGCCCTGGGGATCGCCGTCTACCTGGTGCTGCATCCGGACGCCAGGGGCTTGTTCCCGTTCATGATCCTGATCGCACTGGCCTTCGGTGTTTTGCTGATTATCCCGATCGGCGGCGCGGATATGCCGACGGTCATCTCGCTGTTGAACGGATACGCCGGATTGTCGGCGGCAGCCATGGGTTTCGTGCTCGACAGCAAGCTGCTGATCATTGCGGGTGCGCTCGACGGATCGTCGGGTTTGATCCTGTCGATCATTATGTCGAAGGCGATGAACCGATCCTTCACGAACGTGCTATTCGGAGCGTTCGGGCAGGTACAGGGCGCGGCGGCGGCGGGGCAGGAAGAAAAACCTGTGCGCAGCGCGACCGCTGAGGAGGCGGCAGCGATTCTTTCGGCGGCCAACAAAGTGATCGTGGTCCCTGGCTACGGCATGGCGGTGGCGCAGGCGCAGCACAAAGTGCGCGAACTTTATGACGCGCTCACCAAGCGGGGCGTGGAGGTGCGCTTCGCGATTCACCCCGTCGCCGGGCGTATGCCGGGTCATATGAACGTGCTGTTGGCGGAAGCCGATATTCCTTACGACCGCCTGATCGAAATGGACGAGATCAACGGCGACTTTCCGCAGACCGATGTTGCGCTCGTCATTGGCGCTAACGACGTGACCAATCCCGCGGCGCGCACGGACACGACCAGTCCCATCTATGGCATGCCGATCCTCGATGTGGACAAAGCTCACACGGTGATGGTCATCAAGCGGAGCATGAATCCCGGCTTTGCCGGTATTGATAACCCGCTTTACTATCTGGATAACAACCTGATGCTTTTCGGCGATGCCAAGGCGTTCGTGGGGAGCATCGTGCGGGAACTCAGCGGCGGGCACGGATAAGACGCTAGTCTATCTTCAGCGGCCCACAGGGATAGGAATCGAGCGGGATCGTTACAGGCAGAAAAAATGGCGGGCAGCAAACCAAGCGAGGGGAAGCTTCGCATGAGCTGCGGCCCGCTCTTCGATCAGGCAGCCTTTTTCATCTGACGAAGCTTGGCCCAGCGCGCTTTCTGAGCAAGAGAAATTCTCCTGCGCCCTGCAGCAGAGAGAACGCGCTTGGTCCGGCCCTGTCCTCCGGCATAAGACCCACTCTGGCCTCGCGTAAGCTTTTCCAGGACGGAAATAGCCTCCGCCAGCTTATCAACCTGTTTTTGCGCGTCCCGGCGATCCTCGCGGAGCCGGGCCAGCGCCTTAGCAATGTTTGTCATGGAGACCCCCTCGGGTAACTACAGAGAACATTGTAGTGATAACTTCGGACTTATACCATATCTTTAGCCCGCCCGGAAAGGCTTCTTACCTTATTTGGAGAAAAAGCGGTGGCGGTGGCGGCAGCCCCGGGGAGGGGTTCAGCCCAACGCTGGCAGCGATCCGGAAGAGCCGAAGAGAAAGAAGGTCCCCACGGCCAGACTGTAAATGGCGGTGAGGGCGGTGACCACAAACTGAAATCGCGGCAAGCGCGAACTGAAGCCGAAAAGACCCACGGCCAACGCGGTCATGACCGTGTTCATGATGAGCAGACCGGCGATAAACATCACCAGGCCGAGGAATCCCTTTTCGAGCCCGCCAAGATTGGCCGCGAGCAGGAAAATCGCCAGTTGGCTGGGGGTTTCGGCGCCGAGTCCGTGGACCACACCAATCAGGAGGACCGATTTCGCGCTGTAGTTCCACCCGGCCTTTGCCGGCGCCGGAATTTCGTGGTCATGCCCGTAGCTCTTCAGTTTCCAGCGCAACCAGCGAAGCGCGTGGGCAATCAGGTGAAAGCGGCTGCGAGGGGCGGGGTTTCCGCGGGCGAGAGATCCGAGAACGTACACCCCCAAGACCAGCAGGGTGAGGCCCACCAGCCGTTCGGCGATGCGATCCATGCCGTGAGGCAGCGAGAGTTGAAGCAGGATGGCCGCGCTGCCCAGCACGGCCACGGTGGCGGCGTGTCCCAGGGCATAGAGCAAGCCAAGGCGCATGCCGCGCCAGCGATCGGTTTGCACGCTGGTGATGTCGGAAATGGCAGCAATGTGGTCGTAATCGAAGCCGTGGTGGAAACCCAGGACCGCAGCAGAAATCAGCGCGAGTTGGAGACCATTCGTCAAGTCGGTCATGGATGGTCGTGCGCCACAGCCCCCACGAATCGTTCATTGTTCCACACGCAGCCGGGAATCGGAAAGGTCGATCGGGCAGCGAGATTTGTTGAGGCGCAATTCGGGCATGTTTGCGACCGCGACCTTGAGTGCTTCGTTGCAGATTACCGGCGCGTCCTGCCGGCGCGCGATGTTGCTACCCCGCAGCGTGGAGCCAGCCTAAAATCAGTTAACCCCCTGCCGCTCGAAACCAGCTACAATAACGGCAATTTCCCGCAAAACGGAGGTCGCTGTGAAGCGCAAGCATGTCTGTGGTGCTTTTGCAATTTTGACGTGTTTCCTGGTTCTGGTTTCGAGTTCCCAGGCACAGGAGCCCTCGAGTCCTGCTCGCGTCGGGCTCGTTCAGGATTGGACTCAGCACCATCTTATATTCAGCCGCGATGGGCTGATGAAGCATCCGGGCCTGCTCTATAGCGAGCCCCGTATTGCCCAGCAGGCAGCGCAGCGCTGGGGGACCCTCCGTCCGCAGATGCTGCCTAGCGTTAACACGACTGGCTCCGTAGTCGCTCCACAACGCGACTGGAACGTGTCCCTGGGGGCTGGACGCCTTGCTCGGAATATGTTTCCGGCAAAGTATTCCTTTGATCCTGGGGCGGCTCCAAGTTGCGCCAATGACTATGTGGTGTTTGGCCTGAGCCGCGTCGGAGCGGCCAACCAAGCCAATCTTGTGGCTTTCAATAATCTCTACGCAGGGACCACTCCAACGGGTCTTTGTGGCACCGCCCCGACCTTCTTCTTCGCCTACAACATCAGCACGGTAGCGGCGGGCAGGATTCTGAACTCGCCCGCTCTTTCGCTCGACGGCAAGAAGATTGCGTTTGTCGAGAGCGGTAATATCAGCGGAGTAGCCACCTCGATCTTTCATGTTGTCACGTGGGCGAGTGGTCCGGGAAACGGCACTTCGGCTACGGCGCCTGCTGTTCCGGGTGTAGGCAATAGTGCCAGCATGACGAGTCTGGCATTCGCGGCGGCGCTGGATACCCGTTCCTCTCCGTGGGTGGACTATGACAGCGATACCGCCTATGTCGGGGCGGATGATGGCAAAATCTACAAAATTACCGGGGTATTTAAGGGGACGCCAACGCTTGCCGGTGCTCCCTGGCCGGTCACGATCAGCCTGAATGTCCGCGCCTCCACCCCCGTTCTAGACAGCGTATTGGGGCTGGTCATGGTGGGATCTCAGAACGGGACGTTCTATTCGATCAACGCGACAACGGGGGCCGTCAATTCGCTGGTGGTCGGCGCCAGCGGTGGCACGAACCCTGGCATCCTGGCGGCGCCGATTGTGGACGTGACCAACGGTACCAGCTTTGTGGTCAGCGCCAACGACGGCACCTCGGGCGTACTGGTGGAAGTGGATACCGCTACCATGACGCAACTGGCCAAAGCACGGATTGGCTTGGCGTCCAAGTCCGGTACGGCGGTCAGTCTGTTTCAACCGGCGTTCAGCGACGATTACTTCATTGATCCCTCCATCGGCGTAGCTCGGCTGTGCGGAACTGGATCCGCGGACATCACGCCGTGGCAATATTCTTTTGGTTTCACCGGAACAGTCATGGATACGACGCCGGTGTTTTCTGAACAGCTCCTGACCTCGACCGCGGCGCGCTGCACTGGTTGGACCGAATTCTTCAACCCGTTTGTCGCCGAAGGCACCGATTTCTTCTTTTTCGGATTGACCGTCGACTGCGGCGGCGCGGGAACCTCCGGCTGCGTCGTGGCCCGCACCAACGACGATTTGATTCCCGCCGTTACCGCGGACATTGCCGGCGGACCGAGCGGTATTGTGGTGGACAATTACAGTACCGCCGTGCAGGCCTCCAGTATCTATTTCAGTGGGGCGCTGACACCCAACCTCGCCTACAAGTTGACGCAGGACGGGTTGAATTAGAGCGAAGCACAAAAAGCCCGGCTGCGGATTCCTCGGTTAGAGAAACGCGCAGCCGGGCCTTTTCCACTGGCGGAAAACAGGCCGCAGGACTATTCCGTCGCGATCTGCCAACCTTTGTTGCCCTTCAGCAGCGCTACCGTGACTTTCGTGGGAGCGGCGTGATAGAAGTTGGCGCCGTACTTGTCGATGAGCGTCGAGCGGTCCCAGGTATTGAAAGCCTTAACCGCTGGCCCGGCAGCATCAAGCAAGTCGCCGGCCTTGTTTGTCTCCCACTTCCAGGTATATTCGACGGTCGCCTTGGACGGAGTCAGCATCGTGATCTTGCCGACCTCCACCAGTCTTCGTTGGGCGAGCGGAACCGCGTACTCGTCGTTGCCGTCCTTGTTCTTCGACTTCTTCACGCCGACAATCTCCGTGAGGAAGGTCTCCCCCTGGGGAGTCAAGGAAATCGGCGTTTTCCCGCCTGTTTCCTTGCCCATCTTGACGTAGCCTGCCTTCTCCAACAGGCGATAGTGCGGGTCGCGCGTTTTCTCCGCTACGCTGCCTTTGAGGAGTCCGGTCTGGAAACGCAGCGTGGGCTGACCCTGGCCATCGAGACTGGCCAGAACCACCGGAGCGGCCTCGGCGGTGGTCAGTACTTTTCTGCTCTCGACGACAAAATAAAGCGCGACACCCACCACGGCGACGATCAGCGACACGATGAGAAGCAGCGGGACGATCGACGAGGTCTTTTTTTCCAACTCAATCTCTTGCTCGAACATGGCATCCTCCAGCAGATCGGGCTTCGGCGGATAATACCGCAACTTGCCTCCCATTTTCCGCTTCCGCCTTCCAATGCCCAGTGACGTAGCTCACAGCACAGTGTTGGAAAGATCACCGGGGTCAATCGCCCTGCGCTCTCCATCTTGCAAATGGTTTGCAAGGCATTTCACCTGCGCCCGACCAAGGCGGAGTTGTTATCCCCGTAAGTAATTGATGGTAAATAGGTTACGTAGAAGGCAAAGCTGGAAGATGAATTGCGCATCTGGATGCGGAAGCAGTGTCTCTAGCTAGCCGCATGAGAAGCGCGATGATCCGAAAGACGGTAGCAACGGCCCTGGTTGGGCTCAGTGGAGTGCTGGGGTGGAGCGCGACCGCGTACCCGTCGCGCGTCAATCCGAAACAGCCCGCCCTTACCCAGTGGGAAGAGCAGTTGCGCCGCATGCCCGCGCACATCTCCGAATTTTCTCCGGTGGCGGAACCGATGGCGCTGCCCCGATGCGGGGACGTCCGCCCGCCCGAGGCTCTGGTTACACCCGACCCGTTGTTGCAGTTGGAGGACGAGAACCTGCGGGTGCGCGTGAGCTTCATTGTGGGTTCCGACGGGCGCGTCCACAGTCCTTTCATCCTGGACAGCGGGGGAGCGCGAGAAGATCAGGTGGTGCTGCGCGCAATCCGTCGCTGGCGCTATCGTCCGGCGCTCTGCAACGGGGTTCCGACCGATTCCGAAGCCCGCGTACAATTCGGCATCCGCTAGAGGGCGGATTCTCCTACAATGGCAGCGGTGAGGTTGCCTTGAATCCAGAAAACCCGAAGTCTTCGGACCCGGCTGACGAGCAGAGCGGGATTGTGCGGGAGAATCTCGAACTTGAAGAATTCTTTCAGCGGCTGCCGGCCAATTTTCGTTGGCCGAAGCCGAGCGCCGAGGCGGTGGCGGCTGCGGTGGAAGCCATCCAGCGCATGTCGGGCGGGAGTGGAGTGGACGAAGCGATGGCCGATCGCGGCGCTGAGATGGAAAGCGCCTGCGCAGGCTGCGGCCAACCGGTCGCGCCCGGGGCGCGCTTTTGCTCGGGCTGCGGCGCAGCGGCAGAGGGAGCGCCGTCGCAAGTCGGTCATGCAGCGTCGCGGGGCGGCGGACAGCACCATTATCACCATCACTACCATCACTTCGTTCCGGCGCAAGGAAGCGGATCGGGTGCGCTGCCGGTGGAATCGGCAACGTCCGCACCGCGAGGTAAGGCTTCCAGTTCGGCAAGCAGCAGCTCCGGCAACAGCCGGACGGAAATCGCCGCGCGCCAAGTAGTGCAGGACTGGGCCCAGGCATGCAACATCAAGCATCTGGATGACCTGCTGGAGCTCTACGCGGCCGATGCCACGGTCATCCGCGCCAGCCTGCCTCCGGTGCGCAGCCTGCCGGCGATCCGGGAATTTCTGTTCTCTCTGCTCGAAGCCGGACTGGGCGACGTGGAAATGGAGTCGCTGCGCACCGACGTGATGGGCGAAGTGGCGCTGGATCTCGGCCGCTGCAAGATGCTGGTGCCGGTGGCGATGGGCAAGCGCAGGGAAGAGCGCGGAAAATATCTGATCGTGCTGGTGCGGCAGCCGGCGGGGACGTGGAAGATTCTGGCGGATTGCTGGTCGAGTGATTTGGTGCTGAGCGCCGCGCCGGTGCCCGAACCCAACCGCAAGGGAAGCGAGCCCAGCGGGCCGACCCGCAAGGTTCGTTGAACCGCTTCCGAGTTCGAAGGTTGAGAGCACCTGCTCCTTGCGGAGAGTCACGGCGGATCTCTCACCACAGAGACACAGAGGCACAGAGAAAAGCAACTCCATCAAAATGAATTTTGTCTGCGATCCGTCTTCTTGGATTGCCAACATCCAAGAAGAACGTAATGCAAAGCGAGAGATCCTACGCTTTTTTTCTCTGTGCCTCTGTGTCTCTGTGGTGAGAAATCGGCGAGTTGCGAATCCGGCGATGCAAAAAACAAAAGCCCCGATCCTTGCGGGATCGGGGCTGGTTGGTTCGTGGAGTTGACGGTTTACTTGTCGCGGACGGCAAAGAGCTGGCGATAGCCGAGCGTGTCCACGTCCTTGAACGCTGGAGTTCCGGGCGGGAGACCTTCGGGCGTCGCGAAGTCCGGGTCAAAGACGTAGTTACGAACCGGCGGCCGATACACCGCGTACGTACAGCACTTGAACGCGCCGGTGTTGTAGGTGGAATAGTAGAGGCTGACCAGCGAACCCTCGTAGTTCAGGTTGACACCGTTCCAGCTCTCGAGGAAGCGCAGGAAGTTGTGCACGCCTCCATCGGTGCCGAAGCCGAAGTTGGTGCCGCTCTCCCAGTTGGGGAAGGGGAAATTCATATTCTTTCCGGCGGCGATGGCGACGCGGTAGTAGGTGGTGGCAGCCGGGCGGGTGTCTGCGACCGTCGGCGTAGCGGTCATGCTGATCCGGTCGTACCATTGGTTGGAGAGAATCGTGACCGCATCTGCGATCACTGCGGCATTGGCATGCTTACTGATAACGTCATTGCCGCCTGCCCAGATCGGATCGGTCGCGTCGCTGTTGTAGTTGCCCTGGATGTATACGGGATTCTCCGAGGCAACGGTGAAGCCACCAATCAGGGGTTTGGCGGCCGTGACCAGGTCCTTTCTCACCGGTACGTTCCCCAGTGCACCATCCACAAGTTTCAGTCCGTGGCGAGCGCCGCTCACCCAGTTCTTGCGCGCCGTCGTGCTGCAGGTGTTGATGCGCGGAGAATACGGATTGTCCGGCGCCGCAGCCAGGATCGCGGCGTTGATGTTGCCGATGTTAGGGGCGGCGGTGTTGTAGAAGCCGAGTCCCATGTTCTTTGCGCCGAAGCTGTCCAGCAAACCGCTCTGGTTGACATCTTCCGGAGACAGTGTCTTGCCAGCAGGGATGGGATCGAGGACGCCGTCGGGAGCGCCGGCCGCAGTTGCGCGGTTAATCGAATCCTCCAGGCCGGAGTCGCCGGTTTTTACGTTGGCAGCGTTGGGGTTGGGCAACATGCCCCGGCGATCGGAGAAATAGAGGACCCAACCATTCTGGACCGCGAAGTCAACATTTGGGCCGATG
The DNA here is from genome assembly GCA_016201265.1 of Terriglobales bacterium. GTDB lineage: Bacteria > Acidobacteriota > Terriglobia > Terriglobales > Acidobacteriaceae > Acidiflorens. Next base: position 39,245 of record JACQDD010000116.1, read on the forward strand.
GCGCCAAACCCTGCCGTACCCCACAGCCATTGTTTCAGGTTGCCGACGTCAATTTCGACGGCGTTCATCACGCCGTTCGCGGTGCAAGAGTTGGTGTTGGGGGCAATTTGTTTGATGTCGCGGGGTTCGCCTTCGCGGGCATCGTAGAAGTTGATCGGATACCAGTTGGTCCGGGTGACTGAACTGGCTTGTGAGAAATCCCCATAGAGCACACTTGCGGTGGTCGCATCGGTCTGGAGTTCCGCCGGTCTGGGTGCCGGTGTGGGGTTCATGCAACCGGCGCCTGCTAGATCCGCGGCCTGGGCGCCCACCATTCCATTTACCGTTCCGTTGGCATTGCGATCCGCCGGTTGCTGCAGAATCAGGATCGCGTTGGGATGCACCGGGTTGGTTCCAACGGCTGGAGCGTTGTTTCCAGAAAGAGTAGGAGGTGTGGTGCCGCGCGCGAATCCCAGTTCCAGCCACTCGCGAGTGACCGGTATCCAGTCTCCGGCGGTGTTGCGATATTCGACGCGCAAGTAGCCGTCAAGCAGGTTCCAGGTGCCGGATCCGGCTGGCGGGAGCAGAGGAGCGGCGACGGGAGCGATTGGAACCAGAGTTTGATTAGCACCCGCTGCTGCCGGTTGATTGGGCCAGTCCAACGGGATGGCCGCTTGGTTTGCATTGGTCAGGCAAGCGGCGATACCGGTTGTGTCTCTGTTGAACAGACCCACCACCGTGCTGCCTTCCGCGAAATATGTTCTGCGGGTTGCGGGTAGCCCCGCGATTGGTACCGGTACACCCCGGGTGTAATCGGGGCCCGGATTCGCGACGTTGGCCAGGCGGACATCGGTCGGTTGCGCTCCGCCCGGGAACTCGGCAGGATCGTCGGCAAGCAACACATGGATCTGGGCCAGGTTGTATTCGCGCGATTGGCTCAGTCCCACGCTGTCAGTCGGCTGCGGACGTCGAATGATCTCAAAGGGGAAAGTCGTTCCATTGACAAAGGGGAGCGCGAGATTCTTGGCGCCGGTGCCGCCGGTATTGCCGTAGTTGCCGTCAATGATCTTGGAGTTGTAGGTGCTCAAGGAAATCGAGGGCCAGGAGGCATTTTGACTGGACTGGGGCGGTTTTCCGCCCATGCCGGTGACGCTGCCTTCGGTCAGGGCAATGGCGCGGCAAGCCGGTTTCGCGCCGTCACAACCCTGGGAGGCAGTCGGGATCAGAACCGTGCCGGTGTTGTTGTACGAACTGGACGCCAATCCGTTCGGCAGATTCTGGCGGACCACGTTGCCGAAGGCGGTGAGTTTGTCGTGGAAGGTCAGCTGGGCGCTGTTCGCGACACCCACATACAAGTCGCCATTGGTGTGTACCCGGCCGGCAAAGTTGAGATTGGGGCTGGCGTAGAAGCCGACGTCGCTGTCGGAGAACACACCGAACTGGAACACGGGAATGAGCGCGACCTGGGCGGTGCGCATCATGCTGACTTCCTGGCCACCGGTCTGGGCCGCGGTCACCAGCATGGTCACGGGGACGATCTGGGCATACAAGTCCTTGTTCGGCCCGGACTGGATCTGACCGTAGTTGTTTTTCGGCAGGGGAGCGGTGCAGCCCGTGGTCGGCCGCACGTCATAGTCTTTCCAGGTGACGCCGGCGATATAGGGCTGTTTGGAACTCAGGGCGCAGATGTCGCCGGGTTGGGGCGACTGCACGCTCTTGAACATGGCCGACAGATCGGAAGTCATGTTCTCGATCGCGCCTTCGGCATTGTGGTAGGCGACGTTGTTCTGCAGATCAGCGCCACCCACTTTGCCTTCGGTGTTGACCATCATCATCAGACCGATGGCGATGCCCGACAGCAGCAGCAGCAGCAGCAACGTCGCAATCAGCGTGAATCCCTGTGAAGTTAGTCTCATGCGCCTCATCGTGTGACTCCTCGTTTGTCTCCCCATGTCCTGATTCCTGCCTTGCGCGGCCGCCTATTTCACCGGATAGTCGTTTTTGAACGTCAGATCGCGGGCGCTGACGGAAGTCTGCAAATCCAGCCCCTGATACCCCTTGGCCCCGTGAAGCGTGCTGGCCATGCTCATGTGCTTGATGTTGATCTTGGTGATTTGGTTGGGGGTCATGTTCTGGGAAGCGCCCCCATCCTTCTGGTCGGTCAGCATAGTCCCGGTATCGAAGTTGTAGAGGTCATAGCTAAACTGGAGGAAGGAGACGTTTTCCGCCACCGGCACCGGGGAATGTCCACTGACCTGGCGCATCAGACGCGGGGGTGTGATGGTGTTGTCGATGTAGTAGGTAGTGACGTTAATCCTGTTTCCAGAACCGGTGGAGTTGACAGGAATGTTCCCGATGCTGCCGGCTGCGGCCGCGGGCTGGTTCATGCGCAAGGGGTCGCCGGCGGCAAAAGCTACGTCGTAAATGCCGCCTCCACGTGGATTGACATTCGTCACTTCCCCGATCACGGTCGAAGTTGTGGCCCCGACGCCGGCCCCGATCGCCATGCTGAATAAGACCAGGTCCCCGGGAGTGAGCCCGATGACCGTGTCATTCAGCGCCTGCGGCGCCGTGAGCGGTGGCGGGACGATACAAGTTACGGGCAGAGGATTGGGCAGCGCGAATTGGACCACGGTGTTGCTGGAAACGGTCGCTTTGTAGCAGTTGAGCAAAAAGTTGGTGTCGGTATTGACCACGGTGATGACGTCGGTCGGACCTGCCGCGGCGTTGAGCGTGGGGCCGAACTTCCATCCCGGAATGAGCCCGTAGAGGTACGGCACATTGACGCCACTGACCAGTTGAGTGGGATAGGCCACGGCGCCGCCGTTGATGTAGCACTTGGGAATCTGATCGCAGCCATACACGGGAACCTGAGTACCCGCTCCCGAAGGCAGCGCAATCTGAACGTTATTGCCCATGCCGGCGCCGGCCATACTGGTGTCCTTGGTCAGCATGTTGGCGGCGGCGCGAAAATCCTGCTGCATTTCCGCGCGCTGGGAAACGGTCCAGGTGGCGCCCAAGCCTTTGCTGAACAGTTGCACGGCCGCGGCCATGACTATGGTGCCCAGAGCCATGGCGATCATCACTTCCAGCAAGCTGAAACCTTGGTGGCGAACTGTGGATCGGCGGCGCATACTCCCCCCTTTACCGGAACTGCGAAACAAACGTAGTAAGAACATAGGATTTCGCCACCCGCATCCGAGGCGTGTTGTACTGGATGGTGATATTGATTGCGCGCAACGTAGGGACCACGTTGCCGTTGACGTCGGTCACGGGCTGAATCTGGATCTGGCGTTGATAGTTCGACAAGGGAAGCTTGATGTCATCCGAGTTTCCGTAAATTCCGTCCGGACCGGGCTCGGTTAGAGTCTGCATAGTGCCGCCAGAGATATCGTCGGCGGTGCCGAGGATGCCGTCGGCTCCGGGCGTGTACACCTTTTGATAGTTGTTCAGGAAGATGCCACCGTCGGCGACGTTCTGGATGGCGCTCCATTGCAACTGGGCGGTATTGCGGGCGGTCACGATGCTCTCGAGGGCTTCGTTGGCCAACTGCTTGGCGATCATGTCCTGCTGCGAGTCCTGGGTGGCAGCCATCGCCATGCCGAAGACGCCGAGAAGGCTGACCAGGCCGATGGTGAGCACGGCCATCGAGATGACCACTTCGATCATCGAAAACCCGAGCTCCGGTCTGCGGTGAACGAGAATGTTTTTGCGGGCGATTACTGTCGTTGCCAAACCGTACCTCCTGCGCCATTGTTGTACAGCCGCCATCCGCGAATGCGTCCGGTGGCTCCCCAGACGGTGAGCGCGCGGGAACTCAAGAGCTCTCCCGGTCGCGCGATGTAAACCACACCGTTGTTAAGGTTGCCCATGCACTGTCCGGCCAGGCCGACGTCATCCTGGGCGGAACCGTCCGGGCAAAAATAGATCGCCTTCTTTCCACCCACTCCGGCGCCCTGACCGGTGTAGCCAAAATCAATGGCCACCATGCCCGTTCCGAAGCTGTCCGGAGTTTGCGAGCTGGCGGTGGGGATGCCGGATTCGTTGCTGAAACGCACATCCGTCGGGATCTGGTAGGTCACGGCCTTGAGGGCACCCTGGAATCCTGCGAACGTCGGGGCGACGGTGACCGTATGTGGGTTCGAGCCGTTGTCGAAAGTCACCACGTAGGACGTGCGCTGCGCCACCGCATTGTCGCGCGCCTGACGCATGGCGGACAGAACGATGTTGTAAGAATTGACGACACGCTGTTGCTTCAGCACCGGTTGCAGGCTCATGAACGTGACCGACGCCATCATGAGTATGATCGCCATTACAATGGCCATTTCCAGCAGGCTGAATCCGCTGGTCCCACGCGATGGGTTGGTTCGCAGACTTTTCATAGCGTTGCCGGAAACTACCGCTCCTGTGTGGTGCATGCAAAAAAGTCAGCAGCCCAGGCGGCAGAGCAATCCTGTGTGGACGGCCCCAACCAGCCAGGCCAAACTATGTTGATGGTAGGAACTGTAGGAACATGCGTCAAAGTACGGAGGTACAGCGCACCTTCGTACACTGTCCTTCGGTGATGTAATCGGCTGCAGTTACGAACGTGCTATGCGGAAGAGGCCTGCGAGTAGGCGGCGGGCTTGGCAGCACCGCGCCGGGTGCTGGGAACGTAAGCACAAGAGCGAAAGTCATAGTGCTCGGTCAGGCAATCGCCGCAGAGGTGAATTTGATGAACGCGGCATTGGATGACGGGTTCATCTTTTCCGCAGCGATCGCAATTCGCTTTGCGCGGCCGCTTCCCGGGCGCAGGCGAATTCGCCGCGGGCGCTCCTCCGAGGGAGCGCGCTTTGATGTAGAGCGCGCCGGCGATCAACAGGAGGCCAGTCGAGAAGAGCACGGCGCCCGCGCACAACATGGTCCGGTCGGTGTCAGGGCCGAAGGCGGCAGGCATAAAGCAGAGACCGACGAATGCGATGAGCGAACCGACTGCGATTAGCCACGTACCGGTTTTCGCCGCCATGCCAGTGGGTCCTGGTTGTGAGATCTGCATGCAGAAAAATTCTTGAACGCAGAGCCAGCTTAGACCCCGAGGCGAGGAAACTCCAGATGACTAAAGTTTCCAGATGACACAGGTAACTTGTCGGTGGTATCGGTGCGCACCTAGGATGCTGACATCATGGATCTGCGTGTTCTGGTCGTGTGCCCGGACCAGGACTCGGCGAACTTGCTGAGTCTTGTCCTGGGCGAAATGGGGATGACGACGGAGCACACGCCCTCGATCGCGCGCGGTCTGGAGCGCTTGAACGAAGAGCAGTTCGACGCGGTCATCCTGGACTACCGGGCGGATCAAAGTTCCGAGGAATTCCTGGCGAAGTTGCGGCATACCCCAAAGAGCCGCAATACGCTGCTGATCGCGATTGTCGACGGCGAGTTCAGCGCCCGCCCGGTATTTGGTCTGGGTGCCAATTTCGTTCTCTACCGGCCCCTTTCTCCGGAACGCACCCGGCTTAGTTTGCGGGCCGCGCGCGGCCTGATGCGCCGTGAACGCCGCCGGACCCCGCGCATTCCCGTGAACTCGCCGGTTAGCGTTGCTTATCCTGGCGCCGAGGAAGGGCGCGCCACCTTGGTGGACTTGAGCGATGGCGGGACCGCGGTGCGCAGCGGGAGTACGCTTCCGCCCGCATGCAAGGTCTATTTTCAGTTTGCACTTCCCGGCCAAGAGCAGGCCGTGCGGTTATCGGGAGAGGTGGCTTGGCAGGATGCCAGCGGCCGAACCGGGATTCGTTTCGTAGACGTGCCGCAGGCATCGCGCCGGCTCATGCACGCCTGGCTGCTGCAAAACAGTTTTCGCCAGACTCGAAACCAGCCAGGGCCGCCGGTCGCGCCGGTACCGCGCGCGGATCGTGAGACCAAGCCGGGAAAGAGTACCGATTTGGGTGGCAATCGTCGAGGAGAGCGCCGTTTCCCCTGCAAACTGGGCGCTGAAGTCTATCGTCTGGGGAGCAACGTTCCCAATCGCTGCACCCTCTCCGACATCAGTGAAGGCGGATGCTATGTCGAGATGCCGTCCCCGCTCACCGGACTGACCGGTTTGGAGATCGTGGTTCGTACTCCGGAAATGAAGCTGAAGATTCGGGGGAAAGTGCTCGCGGTGCACCCTGGTTTCGGTATGGGAGTGAGTTTTATCTTCGACGATGCTACCGAACGGGAAGAAATGTTGCGCCTACTGGCGCTGCTCGCTGCCGGACCTTCGCTGGACGAACTGCCGCGCTAGCGAGGTGCGCTGTCCTTCTCCTGCACTGCCTTGCGAAAGTACTCCAAAGAAAGTTTGAGCCCACTCTCGAGATCTACTTTCGGTTCCCAGCTCAGCAACCGCCTGGCCTTCGAAATATCAGGACACCGCTGCTTGGGGTCATCCTGCGGCAAGGGTTCGAGCTGGATCTTGCTCGCCGAACCGGTGACCGCAATAACCTTCTTGGCGCACTCCAGGATCGTAAACTCGGTCGGGTTTCCGATATTCACCGGATCGTGTTCCGAAGACCGCGAGAGGCGAACGATGCCGTCGATCTCGTCGTTGACATAGCAGAAGCTGCGCGTCTGACTGCCATCGCCATACACTGTCAGATTCTCTCCCCGCAGGGCCTGGCACATGAAGTTGGGAACTACGCGGCCGTCGTTGATCTGCATGCGCGGCCCATAGGTGTTGAAGATGCGCAGAATGCGGGTGTCCACTTGGTGGTAACGGTGGTAGGCCATGGTCACGGCTTCGGAGAAACGCTTGGCCTCGTCATAGACGGAGCGAGGGCCGATCGGGTTGACGTGTCCCCAATAGGTTTCTGTTTGTGGATGCACGAGCGGATCGCCGTAGCACTCGGAGGTCGAAGCCATCATGAATTTGGCCCCGTGTCGCCGCGCCAATTCGAGGGATTCGAAGGTGCCGTAGGAACCGACACGAAGGGTCTCGATTCCGTGCGCGGCGTAGTCCACAGGGCTAGCCGGACTGGCGAAGTGAAAGACGTAATCCACCGCGCCGCACAGGAGCGGATTGCAGACATCCTGCTGGAGAAACTCGAAGCGGGAGTCGGTGCGCAGATGCTCAATATTGGAGAGCCGCCCCGTCAAAAGATTGTCGGCGGCCACAACCATACAGCCGTCACCCAGCAGGGCATCGCATAAATGAGAACCGAGAAAGCCCGCTCCCCCGGTGACTAGCGCGCGCGCAGGTTTCATGAGCTTTAGGGGCGCTCCCTTTTGTTAGTCCGGATTCCGGCGGGCAGATCCTCGGTCAAGGCCGCCGGACGTCCCACACTGTAGTAGGAGAGGCCGTGCGTGGCCATGACCGCGGGATCGTACAGGTTTCGCCCGTCGATCACGATGGGATACTTCAGCAGCTTGCGTAGGCGATCCAGATCGAGAGAAGCGAACTCCTCCCACTCGGTGAGGATCAGCAGAGCGTCCGCGCCGCTGGCCGCCTCGTAAGGCCCGGCGGCATATTCGACGCTGGAGTTCAGCGCCTCTTTGGCTCGATCCATGGCGGCGGGATCGTACGCGCAGATGCGGCAGCCCTCGCGCAACAGTTCCTGGACGAGCAGCATGGCGGGCGACTCGCGGATGTCGTCGGTTCCGCCTTTGAAGGCGAGTCCGAGAACGCCCAGACGCTTGCCGCGGAACGTCCAGAGGACGCCGCGCACTTTGCGCAGGAAACGGTGGCGCTGGTCTTCGTTGATGCGGATGACTTCGTCGAGCAGCCGAAAGTCATAGCCGCACTCTTTGGCCACGGCGCGGAAGGCCATCAGGTCTTTGGGAAAACAGGAGCCGCCGTAGCCGATCCCGGGATTCAGGAACCGGGGCCCGATGCGAGAGTCGGCGCCGATGCCGTCGCACACCTGGTGTACGTTCGCGCCCACCGACTCGCAGATCGAGGCAACCGCATTGATGAAGGAGATCTTCATGGCCAGAAACGCATTGGAAGCGTGTTTGATCAGTTCCGCGCTCTTGGTGCTGGTGATGATCAGGCGCGGCGGCACCTGGGCGCGGTCGGGGCGCGGAATGGCATCGCTCCGGGAGTAGTAGGCACCGCTGGTCAGCGGTGCGTAGATCTCGCGCAGAACCTCCGCGCAGCGTTCACTCTCCACTCCTACCACGATGCGGTCGGGATAAAGGAAGTCGGTCACGGCCGTTCCTTCGCGCAGGAATTCGGGGTTCGAGGCAATGTCGAACGAAGAGGGCTCGGCCCCGTTTCGGATGACAACAGTGCGGATCCACTGGCTGGTGTAAACCGGAACCGTGCTCTTCTCGACGACCACCTTGTAACTGTCCACCGCGCCCGAAATTTCACGCGCCACCGATTCCACGTAGGACAGGTCGGCCTCTCCACGGTCGGTGGGTGGGGTTCCGACCGCGATGAAGATTGCCTGGCACTCCCGTACCGCTGCCTGCAGATCGCCCGAGAACTTGATGCGCTGTCCACGATGACGGGCCAGCAGTTCGGGCAGAAATCGCTCATGAATCGGAACGTTTCCGGTGCGCAGGGCGGCCAGTTTCTGCTCGTCGTTATCGACGAGGACGACTTCATGTCCCAGGTCCGCAAAACAGGCTCCGGTGACCAGACCCACATAACCGGAACCCACCAAGGCGATGCGCATACGAAACCTTCTCCTTGCCCCATTGGGCATGCCCAATTCGCCGGGGGTACGAAATATTTACTTTAGCAGTATTTGTGAAGTCGCTGGCGCCCCAGGGGTAAATACCTGTGAGTCGCGGGCAAAAACGGGAATTGAAACATCACAGAAGCGGGTGACCGGGGTCACCGCCCGCGGTGTCCAGCAGATTCAGAATGCAGGCTGGGAGGGATCTATGCCCATCCTGATGGTAGCCCTGATTGCGCTGGCCGCCTTCGGCCTGATTGGCGTGATGCTGGCCCTGGCGGTCACGCTCGAACAGAAGAAGAGTAACGGGAAACCGGGCGCTGGCAAAGTTGCGTGAGGTTGGGCTCTTACCCCCAAAAGCCCTTGCTCCGGGCCCAGCCTTCGCTCTCGCAGGAGTCAAGAGCTAAGGGCCAGTTCCACCCTGCGCCTCGACGAGAAATTCTTTGCCCTTGCTCTCCGGTCCCAAGCCAACCACGACCGTCAGCAGAATGATGTTCGCGATCTCGAACCCGGCCAGAGCCCAGGAGTAACCGAGGCGGTCCCGCAGAGCGTACTCCACGGTATTTACGGGCGAGGCGACCAGAATCCCCAGCTGATACGTCAGACCCGGAATCAGGCCGCGCACCGCTGCCGGAGATAGTTCATTCAAGTGGGCCGGTATGATCCCCCACGCCCCCTGTACTCCCACCTGCATCAGGAACGCACCCAGCGCCAGCACTCCCAGACTGCCTCCGAAGGCCCAGAGCGGGATCACGCACAGGGAAAGCAGAGCGGCCGTCACCAGGCTGCGCCGTCGCCCGATGCGCTCCGAGAGTTGGCCGAAGATCACCGCTCCCAGCAAGGATCCGACGTTATACAAGATGGCGATGTTGGCCACCGTCGAGGTGGAAAAGCCGTGCGTAGATTTCAGGAAATGCGGGTAGAGATCCTGGGTCCCGTGCGACAGAAAATGCATACAACTCATCATTCCGACCAGGTAGAGGAACAGCTTCCAATGTGAGGCAGCGGTGCTGACGATGGAGCGAAATTCCGGCATGCGCTGCTGTTTCCAGGCCTCTGACTCCGTCACCTTGTAGCGGATGTAGAAGGCCAGCAGCGCGGGCAGACCGCCTACCCAGAACATGGCGCGCCAGCCCCACAGCGGCAGGACGACTTTGGCCGCCACCGCGGCCAGAAGATAACCGCAGGAGTAACCGGACTGCACGATTCCGGAGATCGTGCCCCTCCACTTGGAGGGCACGCTTTCCATAGCGAGCGAAGCGCCAACACCCCACTCTCCGCCCATGCCGATGCCGTAGATCGTGCGCAGAATGAGGAATACCGTGTAGTTCGGGGCAAAGCCGCAGAGCAGTTCCACGACGGAAAAGAACACCACGTTCGCCATGAGCGGGGTGCGGCGTCCGTAGCGGTCGGCGAGCAGGCCGAAGATAAGCGCACCCACCGGACGCATAGCCAGCGTAGCCGCAGTCGTGAAGATGATCTTCGCGGGCGGAACGTGGAACTGCGCTGCCAGCACGTCCACCAGGAAAACCAGCACGAAGAAATCGAAGGCGTCGAGGGTCCACCCGAGAAAACTGGCGCTGACGGCATGCGACTGCTTGGAGGTCAGGGGGAAGCGCGAAGGTTGGGCCGCTGTCATTTCGGGCGATAGGAACGAACGGGCAGCATTCTATTGCTTCGGAACCTCCGCGTCATCCGTGAAACAGCGTGTGGTAGGTCAGCCAGCGCCAAAAGTCCTGTCCATCGGTTTCGGGGCTTGCGAGCGCAGCCAAGTATAATTGCAGTAATTTGACGGACAGCGCACTTCCCCGGCGCATCTAAAAGAAACAGGTGAATCGTACCCTCTCCAACGCCGGAGTCCTGGTGATAATCCTGCTCGCGTGGCCGTTGGGCTCGGCAGCGCAGGATCGTTCCGGCGAACTGCATCTTTCGGTCGCCGATTCCTCGGGTGCGGCCTTGGCGGCCCATGGCACGCTGATCAGCCAGGCCAACCACTTTGAGCTGAGTTTCGACACCAGCCCGACCGGCGAATACACTGCCAAGAAGCTGCCGCTGGGCAGCTACAAGTTGAGCCTGGAGCAAGCCGGCTTTGCTCCGTATGGCGCCCTGATTGAAATCCGCTCGGAACTGCCGCTGAAATTCTCGGCCGCCATGGTGGTGGCCACTGTAACCCAGACGGTCAACGTGCAGGATTCCGACACGCTGCTGGACACGATCAACATCGGCAACAGCTATCAGCTTGGCGCCGCCGTGCTGCGCGACTGGACGGCAACGGTTCCAGGACGGCAGGCCATTGACGTCGTACAAGCCCAGCCGGGCTGGCTGCTGGAGGCGAATGGGGTGCTGCATCCCCGGGGCGCCGAATACGACACACAGTATGTGGTAGACGGACTGCCGGTCCTGAACAATCGCTCGCCGGCGATATCTGCTTCCCTGGACCTGGAGGACGTGCAGTCGGTGAAGGTTTACACCTCCGGGATTCCCGCTGAGTTTGGCCGCAAGGTCGGGGGAGTGGTTGAAACCACCACGGAGCGAAATCCGGGGCGCGGTCTCCACGGCACGGTGATCCTGGGCGGAGGCAGCTTTGGCACCGGAAACGGTTACCTCGGAACAAGCTACTACAATGGCCGCAACGTATTTGGGCTGAGTGTGGAAGGGGCGCGCACCGGCCGTTTTCTCGATCCACCGGTGACGGAGAACTTCACCAATCGCGCCACCGTGGCCGGCGGCAAAGGAAGCTTTGAGCGGGACCTGACCGACAACGACCGGCTGCGCTTTTCCGTCACCTTCAATCGCTCCGGTCTTCTTGTCCCCAATGAACTCTTGCAGCAGGAAAACGGGCAGCGGCAGGACCGTAACAACCGGGAGATCTCAGGCCAAGTCGCCTATCAGCACACTTTTTCCTCCAACGTGATGGCTACGGTACAGGGACGGGTGCGGGACCTGCAGGCTGGACTGGTTTCCAACCCGCTGGCGACGCCGATCGAGGTGTTTCAGGACCGCGGGTTCCGGGAAGGCTATTTGAGCGCGACCGTCGCCGCTGCCTCCAAGCATCACGAATTGAAGGCGGGTGTGGACACAATCGCCAGCTCTGTTTATGAAAGATTCTCGTACCACATCACCAGGACCGAGATTAACGGCCATCCGATTTTCGATCCTTCGACGCCACTGGATTTCGCATTTCACGACTCGGGGTACGACCGCGAGCAGGCGGTTTTCGTGCAGGACGCCGCGCACTTCGGCAACCTGACTGTGAGCGCGGGAATTCGATTCGACCACTATCGTGTGCGGGTAGAGGAATCGGCCTGGAGTCCGCGTGTCGGCTTTGCCTGGTACGTGCCGAAGCTGGGCGTAGTGTTTCGCGGATCGTACGACCGGGTCTTCGGCACTCCCGCAATCGAGAACCTGTTGCTGAGTGCGTCGGCAAAAGTGCGCACGCTGGACGAGGAAGTGTCACAGTTGCCGCTGCGGCCGGCGCGCGGCAACTATTACGAGTTAGGCGCTACCAAGGAACTGTTCCGCAAAGCGCACGTTTCGGCCAATGTCTTCCGGCGGAACATCCGCAATTTTGCCGACGATGATGTGCTGCTGAACACCGGCGTCAGCTTTCCGATCGCGATCCGCTCCGCGGATGTCTACGGGATAGAAAGTCAACTCAGCCTGCCCCAGTGGGGACCGGTCACGGCGTGGGTCAGCTACTCTTACCAGGTTGCCGCGGTCCAGCTGCCGGTGGTTGGCGGGCTGTTTCTGGGTGAGGATGCCGCCGATGAGCTCAATTCTCATGAGCGTACCTGGAACTCCCAGGACCAACGGCACACCGCGCACGGGCAGGTGCGCTATCAGCCCTGGTCACGGTTCTGGATGGCCCTCGGCGCGTCGTACGGAACGGGGCTGCCGGTAGAACTGAGCGGGGAAGACCTCTCCACGCTGATTGCTCAGTTCGGTCCGGAGGTAGTGGACCGTGTGAACCTGGACGCAGGCCGGGTGAAGCCGTCGCTGACGGTCGATCTCTCGGCGGCGGTGGATCTGTACCGGAAAGAATCGCGCGCCCTGCGGTTGCAAGGCGACATCCGCAACCTGAATGACCGGCTGAACGTGATTAACTTCGCCAGCGTGTTTTCAGGCACTGCGATTGGCGCGCCGCGGGCGTTTTCTATGCGGCTGCGGTTTGAATATTGAGGGCTCTTTCCGAAGTCCGCACCTCCAGATCTGGGAGACAGCAAACAAAGGTCCCAGAATATGCAAACAGTTGCAGACTTAGAAAAAGTGGTGCCGTTGCGAAAAGTTACATGCTATAAGAAAACCAGCATAAAAAGCTGGTTAGCCGCTCTAGTCCTGTCTCTCCCCCGGCGCTAAAACTGCTATCTCCCAGGCGAGGCCTGCCTGGCCTATTTCTGTTTTGGAGGTAACGGCTGATGACGTGCCATTTCTCATCCAGGGGGACGGTGATGGTGGACCCTAGCGCTTGCTTGCGCTCCGCTGGGGCGAACCGCTCGAAGTCCGCCCGCATAATCTTTTCTGCTGCGCTGCTTCTGTGCCTGGCCTTGGTTTCGACTTCCTTCGCGCAAGCTCCGTTTCCGACCAGCCTCGGGGATAACGCCCGCACCGCGGCCAACACCACGGAGACGCTCCTTTCCCCAAGCAACGTCAACAAGAACGACTTCGGACGCCTGTTCAGCTTCCCCACCGACTACGTGGCCCAGGCGCAGCCGCTCTATGTCCCGAACGTGGACATCCCGGGTAAGGGAGTGCACAACGTCGTGTATGTGGTCACGATGAAAGATACGGTGTACGCCTTCGACGCAGAAAGCAACACGGGCGATAGCGCGACGCCCTTGTGGAGCGTGAACTTCACCGACCCGGCCAATGGTATTACGACCGCCAGCGGCACGAACCTTCCCTGCGGCAACGAGGGGGGATTCCTCGAAGAGGGAATCCTGGCCACCCCGGCCATCGATGTCGCGACGAACACGATGTATCTCGTCGCCAAGACGGACGATAACGGGACGGTCGTGCACCGCTTGCATGCACTGGATATCGCTACCGGACAAGAAAAGCTTGGCGGCCCGGTCGTTCTTAGCGCTACCAGCACCAGCAATGCCGGGCATGTGACCGTCTTCAACAGCCTGCACCAGAAGAACCGTCCTGGGGAGTTGTTGATGAACGGCGGCGTGTATCTGGGTTTCGGTTCGAATGGATGCAACGACAGCAACACAGGATGGGTTCTCGCCTATGACGCCACCACGTTGCAGCAGACGGGAATCTTCAATACGAATCCCGACCATGGGCTGACTTCCATCTGGCAGTCGGGCGGCGGCTTGGCGGCCGACGATGCCGGGAACCTCTACCCGTTAACGTCGGAAGGAAAGTTCGATGTCGATACTGGCGGGCAAGGCTACACCGAGGCCGTCCTCAAGCTTTCCGGGAGTTCGCTGGACCTGACCGACTACTTCATTCCGTGGGATGTGGCGTTTATCAACGCCCACGACATGGACTTGAGTGGCGGTTCACCGGTGGTGCTGCCGGATCAGGGCGGTCCGTTTCCCCATGTCCTCGTTGCCTCCGGCAAGCAGGGCACGATCTACGTCCTGAATCGCGACAACCTGGGAATGTACGCCCCCAATGACAGCCAGATCATCCAGGAATTGGCAGGTGTCATTGGCTCCATGCGAGGCGCTCCCGCGTACTGGGACAGCAAGTTGTATTTCAGCGCGAAGGCCGACCCGCTGAAGGTGTTTTCGGTCTCGGGCGGGATGTTGTCCCCGGCTCCCGTCGTCCAGACATCCGCGAAGCTTACCGGAGCACACACTCCTGCCATTTCCGCCAACGGCAACACGGACGGGGTGGTCTGGGTGATCAATGGCGGTGGGCTCTTTGCCTACGATGCCATCACGCTGAAAATGCTTTACAACTCGAAGCAACTTGCGCGCGACGCCCTGCCCACGGTCGGGCATTTCGCGACTCAAACCGTGGCCAATGGCAGGGTGTACGTCGCGACCCGGACTTCGCTGGAAGTTTACGGGCTCTTTCATTACATGTCCGTGGCCTCCGGAGGCGGTCAGAGCGCAACCGTCGCAACCGCTTTGCCCGCACCCATCGAGGTCCAGGCGCTGCACGCTTATACGAACCTGCCCTTTCCCGGAATGACGGTCACCTTCAGTGATGGTGGGAAGGGCGGCGTATTCAACCCGCCGTCTGCACTAACCGACGACAGCGGCATTGCCGCCACAACCTACACGTTGCCGACGAAGTCTGGTGCGTACACGCTAACCGCGTCGGCGACAGGCTTCGGCAACCTGACCACCACCGCGACCGCGTTGCCCGGACCTCCCGTCCTCATAGTTAGCGGCGGAGGGAACAAGCAAACCGGCCCCGCTGGTTCTGTTCTCCCCGTCCCCCTCGCCGCCAAAGTGCAGGATGCCTACAAGAACGGGGTGCCCGGCATTACCGTCACCTTTGACGACAGTGGACAAGGAGGCGTCCTGACCCCAACTTCCGCGGTCACCGATGCATTCGGAAAAGCGCGCACGACCTACCAACTGCCCAGCATCCCGGGCACGTACAAGGTCAAGGCCAGTACCCCCGGTCTCAAGACGTTCAAATTTACCGAAACCGCGCAGTAAACAGCCGTTCTGCAACCCTAATGACAAAGGCCGCTCGCGAGCGGCCTTTGTCTTTGAATCCGAAGTCACAAGTGTCTCCCGATTGACTTCCCCCCCGATTCGCGGGAGACTCGGCTAGAAGCCTGCTTCTATCGCGCCACGCTCGGCAGGCCTACCGGGACATCCAGCTATGCTCCCGCAACCCATGTCGTGGTCGGAGCCGCGAGAAGACGATCCGAATCCGCTCGCCCAGACGGACCTAGCCCAGGCGCTCGAGCACCAGATTGCCGCCGGTTTTCCGCCCGGTCTGGCTCTCGACCTGGTGCTCAACGAACTGGTGGTGCGGGCGGCCACGGCGACGCGGGCTAGTGCCGCAGCCTTAGCGCTCCGGCGCGGCGAAGAAATGGTTTGTCGCGCCGCCACCGGAGAGCATGCTCCCGACCTCGGAATCCCGTTGAATACCAGCGATGGCGTGTCCGGCGCCTGTCTGCGCACGCGCCAGTCCCAGCTTTGCCTCGATACCGAAACCGACCCGCGCGTGGACGCCGCCACCTGCCGCCGCCTGGGGATTCGTTCCATGCTCGTCGTCCCCGTCCTGGAGAGCGAGGAACTGGTCGGGGTGCTGGAGGTGTTTTCCACCAACCCCGCGGAGTTTGTGGAGAGCGACCAGAATCTGCTGGAAATCTTTGCCCGCGAGTGTGCCCGGATCCGGCGGGCAGCGCTCGCACTGGATCAGCGCCCGGCCGCGGCGCTCCAAACCGAACGGCCCCTGCTGCCGTTCTCGAGGGGCTTCGCTTTACCGGAGCAGAAAACTCGCGCTCCGTATGAGATCTGGACGCTGGCTTTGGGAACCCTGGCCATTCTGTTGACCATCGCGCTGAGTTTCATGATCGGCTCCCGCATCGGATGGCTGGGCCGGTCGTCGTCCGGGGCGCGCAGCCCAACGGCTGCGCCCGCCGTCGAACCGACGCAAATGCCCGCTCCGCAAACTGCCGCCGCGAAGCAGTCGCCCGGGAGTTCGGGACCAACCACGAAGTCTTCGCCCGCGTCCAATGCCGGCGGACTGGTCGTTTACGAGCAGGGAAAGGTAATTTTCCGGATGAAGCCCGCGCCCCCGCAGACGGCTGCAGAGCCGGCCGCGCCCGGGTCCGGGGAAGCAACTCCCGGCGGAATTGCGCGCGTCTGGCTGGCCGCGGATCTGGCCGAAAGCCGTCTCCGTCATCGCATCGAGCCGCAGTATCCGGCCGAGGCGCTGGCCGCCCATCGTACCGGAGAGGTCGTCCTGGAAGTGCTGGTCGGTGAGGACGGCGCCGTGGCTTCGATGCGCGAGGTGAGTGGCGATCCTCTGCTGGCGGCGGCCGCCGCCGATGCCGTCCGCACCTGGCGCTATGAGCCTTACCGCGTGCAGGGTCGTCCGGCCGAGTTCCAGACTGATGTGACCCTCAAGTTCTCGCTGCCGGACTAGCGGACCCAACCTCGAGACGCGGGGCTTTTTAGGTCCGATTACTGTAACTTGCTATCTGCCTGATTGTCAGGCAAGATGTATATTCAGGCAAGGAGCACATCTACCGTGGAATCAGCAAAGGTTGGGAAACGGGGTGCGGTCATTGTTCCTGCAAGACTCCGCAAGCGCTTCGGGATTGAAGAAGGCACTCTGGTGACTGCCGAAGAAACGGAGGACGGCATCCTGATTCGCCCCGCCGTGGTCGTCCCCGTGGAGCGTTATAGTCCGGAACGCAAAGCAGAATTCCTGCTCTCGACGGCGACCAGTCCTTCCGACTACCGCCGGGCCCGCAAGCAAGTGGAGAAGCTCGGCCTGGATCCGGATTCCGTTCCCCATCATCGGCCGGAATAAATGGATCGGCTATTTCTTGACGCCAATGTTTTATTTTCGGCGGCTTATCGGCCCGATGCCGGGTTGCTGCAACTCTGGAAGCTTCCGGATGCAGCGCTCTGCGCGTCCCACTATGCGGTCGAGGAAGCGAGAATCAATCTGGCGGAGCCGGACCAGCGCCTGCGGCTGGCGCAGCTGACAAAGCGTCTGTCCTTTTTCGATGCCATACATGGCAAATTGCCCCGAGAAATCTCGCTGCCTGAGAAGGATGTTCCTATCATGCTGTCGGCAATTGAGGCGCGGGCAACGCATCTGTTGACCGGCGATTTTCGCCACTTCGGCCGATATTTCGGCAGGAGAATTGGGGGCGTCCTCATCCTGCCTCCAGCGGCCTATCTGAGCAGCCGTCGCGCCACCTAGACAACGGTCTGCTCGTCGTCGAAAACATTTTCTAACCTACGAAAACGCCAGTTCCTTCGCCCGCTGCACGGCTTTCACCACGGCCTTGATCAACGTCACACGCAGCTTGCCTTCTTCCAGTTCCATGATGCCATCAATGGTGCAGCCTGCCGGCGTGGTGACGGCGTCTTTCAGCAGCGCCGGATGATCGCCGGTTTCGAGCACAACTCTAGCAGCCCCGAGTGTGGTCTGGGCGGCCAGCAGAGTTGAGACATCGCGCGGCAGGCCGACCTTCACGCCCGCCTCTGCCAGCGACTCGAGAATGATGTAGATATACGCCGGGCCGCTGGCTGAGAGCCCGGTCACCGCGTCCATGTGCTTTTCATCAACGATCACGGTGCGCCCCACCGCATCAAAAAACTTCGCCGCCGTATCCAGATGATGCTTCTGTGCGAAGCGTCCCTTGCAGAGCGCGGTCATCCCCGCACCCAGCACGCAAGGCGTGTTCGGCATGGCGCGCACCACCGGTACTTCGTTTTCCAGTCCGCGCTCGATCATTTCTGTCGGAACCGAAGCCGCGACGGAAATCAGCAACTGGTTGCGATTCACGTGCGCACGGATCTCGCGGACCACATCCACGACCACCTGCGGCTTGACGCAGATAAAAATAATGTCGGCATCGCGCACCGCCTCGAGATTGTCGGTCCCGGCGTGGACCTTCAGCTTGTCTTTGAGCGCCCGCGCGCGCTCGGGATGCGCCACCGTGGTCCACGTCTGCGCGGGCGAGAGCGAGCCATCGCGCAAAAGCGCCTGCAACAGGATTCCACCGATCTTGCCGGCGCCCAGCACCGCCACTTTCTTCTTGGGAGTGACACCTCGGCCCATATTGTTTCTCCTGACAGTATGATGGTGAGTTTCCAGACTACACCACGAGGATCGCTTTTGCGGCAACGCAACGCGAGGTTAGTTCTGCAAAAATTGCATCGGAACGATCTTCAAAATTTCTCGTCCGATGGGCAGTGACGCGGTCGCTGCCGGTGACGGCACATTGAGCACGTGCAGGAAGCGGTCCCGGGGCACGAACTGGAAATCATCCACCAGGTTGCCGTCCGGTGCCAGTGCCATCGCCCGCACGCCCGATCCGCCCGGCACCAGATCCTCGGCGCGAACCTCGGGCAGTAGTTGCTGCAGCGAACGTACGAAGGCGCTTTTTTGCAGCGAGCGCCGATACTCCGCCAGACCGTATCGCCACTGCCGGCGGGCCATCTTGCGAAAGCCCCGATACGTGAGTGTGGCCATCGCCTCTCCGAACTTGAAATCCGTGCGCTTGTATCCTTCACGCCGCAGCGCGAGTACCGCGTTGGGACCGGCATCCACCGTCCCGGAAATACGCCGCGTGAAATGCACACCGAGAAATGGGAAAGACGGGTCGGGCGCCGGATAAATCAGGTTTCTTACCAATCCGGCTCGCGCCGGGATCAGGTCGTAGTATTCACCGCGAAAGGGCACGATCATGACTTCCGGATCATGCCCTGCCAGACGCGCGATCTGGTCGCTGTACAGCCCGGCGCAGTTGACCACGTAGCGCGCCGGGAAGTCTCCGGCTCGCGTCTGGATGACGGTCTCGCTGGTGGAATTGCGAAAGCCCAAAACCCCGGCGCCAGTTTTCAGTTCTGCTCCGCGCGACACGGCGATCTCCGCATACTTCCGAGCCACGTGCGCGTAATCCGTAATTCCGGTGGAGGGCACCTTGAGCGCCTGCACTCCAGCCGCGTGCGGCTCGATCTCCCGCATCGCCTCGGGCGTCAGCAGTTCGAGTCCGGCCAGACCGTTGGCCTCTCCGCGTTGCCGCAGGCCCTCCAGCCGCGCAGCTTCTTCGGAGTTGGTGGCGACGATCAGTTTGCCGCATACTTCGTGCGGAATGCCGTGCCGCGCGCAGAACTCCACCATCTCGCGCGCGCCCTCGACACACAGCCGCGCCTTCAACGATCCAGGCTTGTAGTACACCCCGCTGTGGATGACGCCGCTGTTGTGTCCCGTCTGGTGCTGCGCCACGCCGTTTTCTTTTTCCAGGATCAGCAGCCGCAAGTGAGGGAACTGCTCGCTCGCCTGCATGGCAACCGAAAGGCCGACAATCCCGCCGCCGATGATTGCGATGTCATGCATGGGATTGGTAATTTTGTAATTTGGTAATTGTGTAATTTCAAACCGCTGGCGCCAGCTTTCGATAGTACCGCATCGTGGGTGATGTGGGGACGGGCGGGGTGGTGTGGGGACGGGCGCCCTCGCCCGTCCAAGCCGAGCGTAGCTCGGCAGCGCTTGCACAAGCAGCTATCTCAACCTGACGTACAAACAAAGGGCGCGGATCGCTCAGCGCCCCAAACTACGGATTACCAAATCTCTTCTAGTTCACAATCAGTGTGACCGTATTGGAGAGCGTTACCGTGCTATCGGTCGCCGTTACGCCGATGTTGTTGTATGTTCCGGGGAGCGTTGCCGGGTTCAGCGTCTCCTTTGCCGAGCCGGACTTCGTCGCGTCTGCCTGTGCGGTTGCTGTAATGGTGGCCGAGGCCGGAAGTCCCGGAGCCACGGTCGGAGCCGTGTACACACCGTTGCTGTCAATCGTGCCGTTGGCAGGAGAACCTACGACCGCCCAGGTCACATTCTGGTTCGTGGAGTTGTTGACCGTCGCGGTAAACTGCGCGGTTTGAGCGGGCCAACCGTCGGCCACATTGTTCGGGAACAGACTTGACGGCTGTCCTGCTTTGAGGACCACGGTCACCGAAATCGGCGGCGGTGGCGGCGGGCCTGAGCTTCCCCCTCCGCAGGCTACCAGCAGTCCGATCAAAGCCAGGGAGAAGCACAAGACTGCCACGGCGTGTTGCCGGCGCATTCTCCGTCCCATAATTCCAACCATCACTACACCGGCGATCGGCACGGAGAAGGGCAGCCAGGGATTGCGATGATCGGAATTGCGATTGCTCGCGCGGCGGTTTAGGTTTCCGGGTCCCTGGTTGGGGCCGGTGCTCGAGATGGTCAGCTGGATGGTTTGTGTTCCGGGGGTCCCAGCCTTAATTACGGAGGAGGGAGCGAAGTTGCAAGCTGTCAGCGCGGGAAGGTTGCTACACGAGAGGTTCACGTCGCTGACAAAAGTTAGCCCGGTAGGCGAGGCTGTGAAGGTGTAGTTCTGTGTTGTCTGTCCGGAGAGCACCTGGTGCGAACCTCCACCGGTCCACGAGAAATCCGGCAACGTCACCGTCAGGGTGAAGTTCGTCGTCTTGGGTGCGGGCGCTCCCAGCGTGTTCGCCGAGATCGTCACCGGGTAATTGTTCGGGACAATGTTGGCCGGCACACTCACAGTCACCGACGCATTTACCGGGCTGCCCGATGTGGGATTCACATTGGCAGACGGCAAGAAGTTGCAGGTCGCACCCGCCGTAATTACCGTGCCTTGGCAGGTGAGCGTGACCGTGCCCGAGAAAGACCCCGCCGCCGTCACTTGGAAGCTCGTGCTATTAGAGATTCCACCTTGGGGAGCCGTGACCGGCGGCAGTGGAGGCGGCGTCAATCCGAAATCCACCACGTGCAGCGTGATCGGCGCATCGTGGGTGGTGTTGTCGAGGCCGACCGCGTGCGCGTTGAAACTGTAGTCGCCAACGACTCCGCCGGCGGTCACGGTGTACGTCCCGCCACCCGGCGCAGGCACCTGCGTCGGAGTCAGCGTGCAAGTCGCCGGAGGCGCCGTCGAGCCCGCCGTGCAGCTCAGGTTGATGGCGTTGTTGTAGCCGCCCTGCACGGCCAAGGTGCCGTTGAAGATGGCGGTCTGGGGGGTGGGGAATACGGCCTGGGGCGAGTCGGAGATCACATTGGTGAAATCCGGGGCCACAGCCAGGGCGAACTCCCAGATGCCGCGGCCGTACGTCGAAACGCGCAATTTCTTTGTGCCGCCGAAGTTGAACAGCCGGATAGCCGTAACTGCTACGTTGGGCAGATAGCCTGTAGCCCCGGGCTGGGCATCAGGTCCGACTTCGGTCCAACTCACTCCGGAAGTGGGGCTCTGGAAGACGCCTACGTCTGTACCCGCGTAAACGATACCCGAGTCCACCAGCAGGGCATTGACGGGCGAGTCCGGCAGGCCATTCGCCGTGCTGCCAAAAGGCGCCCAGTTTGTTCCCGCGTTGATGGTTTTCCAGATGTGGGTCCCGGTGCCGAGAAAACCCATGATCCCGACATAAGCGGTTTGGCCGGTGGCGTCACTCTTGTCCACTGCCGCCGAGGAGATCACGTAATTGTTCGGATTGATCGTGCCGCTTGGACCGTTGAAGGTTCGATTCGTGAACTGCGCGGGTCCACCGGCGGCATTGGTAGTGGCCCAGACTTCACCCGCCACAAACCCATTGTTCGGGCCGCTCCCCTCAGTGGTGGCGTAGACAACATTAGAGAAGCCACCGCTCTTTGGTCCGCCAGCCGCCAACCCGCGCACCAGGTCCACCTGTCCCCCCTGTCCGGGACAAGTGATAACTCCATCAAAGGTATTGCTGAGAGCCACGAAGCCCGTGCCGGTGGTCGAACCTCTCCAAACCCGACACGTGCCGACCAGCATTTCGCCGGAGTTCTGCGGATCCAAAATGTAAGGTGTGTAAAACGCGCCTTCGTCCCCAGAGAGCGTTGTTGATGTGACAATCTGGTTGTTGAAGAATGTGATCGGATCGCAGCCGAACCCCGAATTACAAACCCCGATTTGTACGAAGGTGTAGGCCGTAAACCATTGGAGAGGGTTGTCGGGATTGATTTCGTTATAGCCCCCGTCGCCGAAGTTGGCGGTCTGCCACGCGGCACTGCTCGTCGCGGTTGCAGTGGCTGGGGAGCCATTGTCCTGGGTGCCGCCCAGGACAGTGTTTTGGTCAGTCGGATGGATCGAAAAGGACACAAACTGGGTGAGTGATCCCAGCGTGCCAGTATTCAAGTTCTCGAAGCCGACGCCTGCCGACGTGTTGGGCGCGGTGCAGGTGCCGGACTTGAGTCCTGTGAATCCGTCCAGTGCGCGGTAAACACCGCCATCGTTGCCAAAGTACATCACAGCCTTTCCGCCGATGACGCGGAAGTCGAGGCCGTGTTCATCCGGGTGAACGTGAGCAATGTTCGCAATCGGGTTGCAACCGTAAACGTGCGTCAGGTTGACCCAATCCGCGCCGATCCCGGCGTCGAGCGTCAAGCAGGATGTCCCGCCACTCGCCAGCTTGCACTTGTACAGGTTAACTGTGCCAGCATACAAATCGGTGCCAGTGCCGTCGGGAACTGCCGCAATTTCGAGGTTGTAAAAGGCTTGGGCCGTCCCGCAGGAGGCTTCGCCCGGGGGGCCGCCCTGACTGCAGTTCGTAATCCCGTTATCCAGGATTCTCTGCCAGCTCCCTCCGCCATTGGTGGATTTCCAGATACCTTGATCACCGTCTCCGGGGTCCACAAACCAGAAATACATCTCGTTTCGCAACGGAACGACCGCGAACTGTCCCCGGTACATGGGGCACGTGTTAGTAGCGTTGGAACCACTCGGGCAGTTGGTCAAAGTCAGCAGGGTACCTGGCTGCGTGGTCATCCGGGTCCAGGTTGTGCCGTTGGTCGAGGTGTAAACGCCATGCCAACGGATGGCGGCGAAGTAAGCGCCCGCGCCGCCATTTGCTTTTGCGTTGAAAACTATGTCGGTAGAGTTGCTACTCACGGTGCCGTCTGTGGGGACCTCGTACGTCCACGTACTGCCCCCATCCGTCGAGGCATAAACGCCGCGTTTGCTGGAAGACGTGAAGTTGCCTTCGTCGAATCCTTCGGGGGTAAACCCAACCGCCGCCACCACAGTGTTCATCAACCCCGTAGTCGTTCCCCACGCCATGTTGGATACGCCCAGGCCGGCGAGAGAAAGGGTTCCACCACTGGCGGTCGAGATCAGGTTCCAGTTCGCGCCACCATCAGTGGAGCGCAGGAACCCGAGGCCGTAGTAGTTGGCGAGAGCGTTGTTGGCCTCTCCGGTACCGACCAGAAGCACGCTCCCGTCGGGCTTGATCGAGATTGCACCGACGGCAAGGGCCGCCTGTTGGTCGGTGAGCGGAGTCCACGTGACGTCGGCCGGGTTGGCTGTCGCCGCATTCGCGGATCTCCAGACGCCTCCAAAAGCACCGCCCACGTACACGGTGTTCCCATTCGGGTCTGTCGGGTCCATCGCCACTGACGTGATCCGGCCAGTGACATTGCCGTAGCTCTGACCCGGCCACGTGGCCAGCGGTGCCGGTCCGAGCGGAACCCAGTTGGTGACAGCAGGAGCGTCCGGCGCAGCGGCACCGGCTTTGGCGGCCGCCGCTTCGCGTAGCGCGCGCATGGCCATCTTGTGTTGATGCGCCTTGAGGCGAAGCGCCGCCGCCGATTTTCCATTCGGCGCCTCACGGCCACGCATCATCCACTGGTCCCTCAGGTCAGGACGATCCCTATCTTTCTCTTCGATCGGGTCATACGGCGACTTCATCTTCGATCCCTGGCCGAAGGCGTTCGTGAAAGAGAAAGTTAAGGCAAAGAGGGAGGCGAGCAGGAAACGCACACTGCGGCTGGTCATATACGTATGTTTCTTGAAGACTTTCGGTCACACTACTAGGGAGTGTCGTAGAGTGTCAATGGCAAAGACAGTTTGGAGGCCGCCTTGGCGTCTTTTGAGTTAACCGCTACGAATTCGGCTTCCGCGGCTCGCTTTGGAACGGGGCAGCGCTCAGGGCGAGCCGCGGCAGCATTCACCTCACTGCAAAGTCCAGAGGGGAACGGTCAATTTCGGCGAAAGTTGTGGATCAAGAATGAAACCTGAACCCACGCCAGGGTGGCTAATCTCCCCCACGTTGGTACGCGCCGAGGCATAAGCGCCGCCTTGATCCCCGAAGTGCTCAATCACACACTGGTAGAAGGCCGAATAAGCGATGAAGTTGTAGATTTCATAGTCGAGGTAATCGATCTGGCCGGTGTCATAGAGGAACTGAATGATGGCGAAAGTAGCCACCCTGATGTCAATCGGGACGAGTGGATAACCATTCGGGTTGAACATGTACGTCCCATGTTTTGACCGAGAAAGGCCAACAATCAAATGGGCTCCACCTGAGACTGGCACCGCGGGCGACGGATCGAAGTATTCGCTTGCATCGAGTACCGTCCCCTCATGGGCGGCTGTGTAGAAGCTATACGCCGAATAGTCGTTCGTATTGGTGCTGTAGGTGTTTGGGGCGAGGGTCGGCGCCGCAATCAGGACTGCAGACCGTTCATTGTCCAGCGGGTGTGAAGCAATGCCGTCCAGAATTTGACTTGCGCTGAATCCAGCCAACCCCAACGAGAACGTGAGATCGAAAACACACGACCCACCGATGTTGAGACCATCGTCTCGGTTCCAAAGAGTTAGGTAGTCGAGGCGGATGAAGCCGTACTGCACACCAGACTGGCTCGTTGCGAATCCCAGTGGAGTCACGCGGAAATAGCTTCTCGGTGGAACGGGCCCAAATACTTGGGTGGGAGTCTCGGGGACATAATCACCGAAGATAGCGAACCCAGTGCCCGACTGCTCCCCCGAAGAAACGTGATACTGCGGGGTAAGGAGATTGGCGACCTGGTTTTCGAATGCGTCTGGCAGACCGTCAGCGTCCGAATCCGGCTGGTTAGCTGTCACGGTGATCGCAATCGAGGCACTAAAGCAAGGATAGCCGGGTTCACATAAGCCACCCGAAATCGTGTAAGTGGCTACATAATTTCCAGGCGTTTGGTACGTGTGCGTGACTGTGGGGCTTCCGCTGGATTGCCCGTCGCCAAAGTTCCATGAATAGAAGTAGCGGGGAGGGCGGATATCGATGCCCTGATAGGGATACGTCACTCCCACGAAAGCCACGGTCAGTGGTGCCGGACCGCTGGTGGGCGTAGCCGTGGCTTGAGGGCCAGAGACTTGTTGGGTCACGTTTGGGTGCGACCCTTTGGCGACGGAAAATGCCGGGGTATAAGTGATCGAGCCGTCGCTGACGGCGTAATGGCGAACGTGAGTACCCAGCAGGTTGAATCCCGCCCAGTTCGAGTCGCCTCGGAAGCCTAGATAGTTTGCGAACGCCTTCTGGTTGTTGGACACCACTAGATTCGTCAACTGTTGCTTATAGGTACTCTGTTGTTGTGCGGTTAGAGCATTCCACGCTGATCGTGCGGCTGCGCTGGATACCACAACCGCACCGGTAGGAAGTGGTTGTGCGTAGTGGAAAGTGCCCAGAGTTTGTCCGTGAGTGGCCAGTGTGAACGTCAGGATGAAGGCATATACAAGATGGAGTGGACCCCCATTTTGAGACAACCAGTTAAGCCCTAGAATGCAGCGAAAGGGGAAACTGGATGGGATCTCGAAGGAAGTTCACCAGGGAGTTCAAGCTGGATGCAGTGCAGCGA
>JACQDD010000115.1 GCA_016201265.1 Terriglobales bacterium
AGAGCAGGCGCATGTAGCCGGCGAGGCAGATTAGATCGACTTTGTGTTCCTTCAACGCCGCCACTACTTCGCGGTCGTGCGCCTCGCGGTCTTTGCCTTTCGACTGAACTACGAGTGTGCTCAGTCCGCGCTTCCTGGCGGTTTCGATACCGGGAGCGTCGGCGCGGTTCGAGATCACGATTGCGATCCGGGCGCCGGGAATGCGTCCGGCGTCAATGCTGTCGGCGATGGCAACGAAGTTGGAGCCGCGTCCGGAGAGGAGGATGGCAAGGTTTTTCATTCCACGAATATTATTCACCACGGAGGCGGGAAATTGCAGAAGTAAGAAGTCAGATTGCAGAAGTGAAGCCCGGGGTTTACTTCTGCAATCTGCCTTCTGACTTCTGCATTCGCCCCTAGCTGTACATCACCTTGCGTTCGCCTTTGACGATGCGGCCTACGCTGTAGAATCTCTCGCCGGCGCGATCCAGCAGGGTTTGTGCTTTCTTGAATTTCTTGGCGGGGACGATCAGCAACATTCCGATACCCATATTGAAAGTGCGGAGCATCTCGTCGGGGGGGACGTTTCCCAGCTTTTGCAGGTGCTCGAAAATGGGCAGGACCGGCCAGGTCCCGCGTTCGATCACGGCGGCGGTTCCGCGGGGCAGCACGCGGGGCAGGTTCTCGGTGATGCCACCACCCGTGATATGGGCCAGCGCGACGACACTCTCGCCGGCGATCATCTTCTTGATGATGGGCCAATAGCTGCGATGGGTGCGCATCAGTTCATTGCCGACTTTGCCTTTGATCTCGCTGACGTAGGTGTCCGGGGTATAGCCCGCAATCTCAAACAGCAGCTTCCGGGCCAGGGAATAGCCGTTGGTGTGCAGGCCGTTTGAGGGCAGGCCGAGCACGATGTCGCCGACTTCCACCCCCTTGCCGTTGATGATCCGGTCGCGTTCCACCACGCCCACGATGAATCCAGCCAGGTCGTACTCGCCTTCGGGATAGAACCCGGGCATTTCGGCGGTCTCGCCGCCGATCAGGGCACAGGCGTTGTGTTTGCAGGCTTCGGCAATGCCTTCGACGACTTTCTCGGCTACTTCTGGCTCGAGCTTGCCGGTGGCCAGATAGTCCATGAAGAACAGCGGTGCGGCGCCCTGCACGGCGATGTCATTAACGCAGTGGTTCACCAGGTCCGCGCCAATGGTGTGGTGCATCTTCATCTCGAAGGCCACCTTCAGCTTGGTGCCCACGCCGTCAACGCTTGCGACGAGAACCGGATCCAGATACTTCTTGTCGACCGAGAACAATCCGCCGAAGCCGCCGATTTCGCTCAACACACCCCGGGTAAAAGTTTTATGAGCAAGGTACTTGATGCGCTGCTTGGTTCGGTTGGCGCGATCAATATTAACGCCGGCATCGGCGTAGGTAATGGAGCCGGTCTCGGGATTGGGGTTCTGGGCCACTTTTCAAGCCGTCAGTGCTGAGTGGAGAGATCTCGTGCGCCAGGGAGCCGGAGAAATCGTTTTAGGGCGCAGTAAATTCTAGCACGTCTAGAGAGGTGTGCCTTTTTCAAGGGGAGGGACGGCCGCGCCCTCCGGTTGATGCGTCGATTACCCGAGTTTCGGTGCGAAACGTCACAGACCCAAGTGCGGCGGCGGGGTAAACTTACGCTGCATGGGTACGACTAGAGTCGGTAAGACAGCAAAACCCCGTCCCACCCAGGACAAGGCGCACGACGTATTGCGTTCCGAAGGCCATCCGCTGGACGCCATCTTCAGCCCCCACAGCGTGGCGGTGATCGGCGCCACCGACCGCCAGGGCAGCGTGGGACGCGCGGTCTTGTGGAGCCTGGTGAGCAGCCCATTCGGGGGCACCGTGTACCCGGTCAGCGACAAGCGCACGAGCGTGCTCGGCATCAAGGCATACCGTAACGTGGAAGACATTCCGGAGGCGGTGGACCTGGCCGTGATCGTGACCCCGGCTGACAGCGTGCCCGCGGTAATTGGCCAATGCGTGGCGGCGGGAGTGCGCGGCGCCATCGTTATTTCGGCGGGATTCAAGGAACACGGCGAGCATGGCAGGGACTTGGAACGCCAGATTCTGGAGCAACTCCGGGGCAGCGGCATGCGCGTAATTGGGCCAAACTGCCTGGGTGTGATGAACCCGATCAGCGGCCTGAATGCCACTTTTGCGTCCAACAGCATGGCGCGGGCGGGCAATGTGGCGTTCATCAGCCAGAGCGGGGCGCTGTGCACGGCGATTCTCGACTGGGCGCAGCAGGAACTCGTCGGCTTCAGCGCATTTGTTTCGATCGGTTCCATGCTCGATGTGGACTGGGGTGACCTGATCGACTACTTCGGGAACGATCCGCGGACGCACTCGATCGTCATGTACATGGAGTCGGTCGGCGAAGCGCGTTCGTTCCTTTCAGCGGCACGGGAAGTCTCGCTCAACAAGCCGATCATCGTGATCAAGGCGGGACGCACCGAGGCCGCCGCCCATGCGGCCGCGTCCCACACCGGCGCGCTGGCTGGCAGTGACGAGGTCCTGGAGGCGGCTTTCCGGCGCTGCGGCGTGCTGCGGGTTACGACCATCGCCGATCTTTTCTACATGGCGGAAGTTCTGTCGAAACAGCCGCGCCCCAAGGGGCCACGGCTCGCGGTCGTGACCAATGCTGGCGGCCCGGGAGTGCTGGCAGCGGATTCGATCATCGCGGCAGGCGGAGAACTGGCTGAACTTTCTCCGGCGACCATGGATCAGCTCAACCAGCTGCTGCCCCCCCACTGGAGCCACAACAACCCGGTGGACATCCTGGGGGACGCCCTGCCCGACACCTATGCCAAGGTGGTCGAAATCGTCGCCAATGATCCCGGCAATGACGGCGTGCTGGCGGTGACTTGCCCGCAGGGGATGTCGCATCCCACCTTGACGGCAGAGCGACTCGTCCCCTTTGCCAAGGGCCTCGGCAAACCAGTGCTGGCATGCTGGATGGGGGGCGCGGAGATGACCGCGGGGATCGAAATCCTGAATCGTGCCGGCATTCCGACCTTTTCCTATCCCGATACCGCCGCCCGGATTTTTCACTACATGTGGCGCTACAACTATCTGCTGCGCGGCTTATACGAGACTCCGGTCCTGCCGCACGGCGCGGACGGCCCGGACCGCGCGCGCGCCGACGCGGTCGTCGAGATGGTCCGTCAGACTGGGAACACGCTGCTGACCGAGCCCGAGTCCAAGGAACTGCTGGCCTGCTATGGGATCCCCACCGTGCCTACCCTGGAAGCGCACAGCGAGGACGAGGCTGCGGCCCGAGCAGAAGAGCTGGGGTTTCCTGTGGTTGTCAAACTGCTTTCCCACACCGTCACGCACAAGACGGACGTCGGCGGTGTCAAGCTGAACCTGAGCAGCGCGGAATCCGTGAGGAGAGCGTGGCGGGAGATCAAGGCGTCGGTCCGCGAAAAAGCGGGACCCGAGCACTTTCAGGGCGTGACGGTGCAACCGTTTCTGCGCTCCGAGGGTTATGAGCTCATCCTCGGCAGCACCGTGGATGAACAGTTCGGGCCGGTGCTGCTGTTCGGAACCGGGGGCCAACTGGTCGAGGTCTTCCGCGACCGCGCTTTGTCCCTGCCGCCCTTGAACACTACGCTCGCGCGCCGTTTTATGGAACAGACCAAGATCTTCCAGGCGTTACAGGGGGTGCGCGGCCGCAAGGCGGTGGATCTGGGCGCGCTGGAGGAACTGTTGGTCCGCTTCAGCCAGTTGGTCGTGGAACAGCGCTGGATCAAAGAGATTGACATCAACCCGTTACTGGCTTCGTCCGACCGCCTGATTGCTCTGGACGCGCGCGTGGTTCTTTATCCGCAGGGGACCGTCCGGGAGAAACTGCCCCGGCTGGCGATTCGGCCTTATCCCAAACAGTACGTGCGAGCGGGCAAGATGAAGAACGGAGAAGACATTCTGGTGCGACCCATCCGTCCCGAGGACGAACCGCTGCTGATCAAGCTGCATCAGGAGCTGTCAGATCGCACGGTTTATCTTCGCTACTTTCAGCCGCTGAAGCTGAGTCAGCGCACGGCCCATGAGCGGCTGACCCGAATCTGCTTCATTGACTACGACCGCGAAATGGCTCTGGTGGCCGAGCACAAGAAGGCAGACGGAGAACCGGAGATCATCGCCATCGGACGTCTGAGCCGGTTGCGCGGACGCGACGAGGCCGAGATGGCGGTCCTGGTGGACGATCGCTTCCAGC
>JACQDD010000127.1 GCA_016201265.1 Terriglobales bacterium
AAGCCGAGTCCAAATCCAAAACCCTCGTCGGTCGTGATTTTCCCTAGTTGATCCTGCGTCATCAGTTCGACGGACTTGCGGCTCACCAGACGCAGGTTTCCCACCTTGCCGCCATCCAGCATCATCTGGCAGAAACGCAGGTAGTCCGCCGCGGTAGACGTGAGCCCAGCGCCTCCTGAAAACAGCTTCTTGGGTCCACGGTACGGGTAGTCGGCGGAATAGACAAAAGATCCTTCCGTGATCGGAGTATCGGGGAAGCGATTGAGACCCTTATCTGCATAGTAGGTGTAGGCCACAGCGAGCCGTTCCAGCTTGTTGTCGGGCGGATAGAAGTATGTGTCCTTCATGCCCAGCGGTTCGAAGATACGGGTCCGGAAGAACTCGTCCAGCGGCTTGCCGGAAGCGACTTCCACCAGGCGCCCCAGCACATCCACGCCCAAGCTGTATTCCCAGCGCTCGCCCGGGTTAAACAAGAGCGGAACGCTCGCCAGCCGCTTCACGCCGTCCTCAATAGTTCCGTCGTATGGAAGCAGGCCGTGAGAAACATTCGCGTCCTTATAAATAGGACCGAGGTCGCCGTTCCAGTGATACGTGATGCCCGAGGTGTGCCGCAGCAGGTCGCGGATCGTGATCTCTTTGGCGGCGGGGATCGAATAGGGCGCGCCCGACGCAGGCTTTACCAGCACCTTCGGATTCTTGAACTCTGGCAGATACTTCGAAACTGGATCGTCGAGCAGGAAGCGGCCCTCTTCGTACAGCATCATTACCGCCAGGCTGGTGATGGGTTTGGTCATGGAGCAGATGCGAAACATGGTGTCGGGACGCATCGGCTTGCCCGCCTCGCGGTCCATCATGCCCTGCGCCTTGAACCAAGCCACGTGACCGCGCCGCGCGACCAACGTGACTGCGCCGGCCATTCGCTTGTCATTGATGCTGCGCTGGACGGCCGTAGCGATCCGCTCCAGCCGTTCGGAAGAGAGTCCGACGGCTTCGGGCTTGGCGGTGGACAGTTCTTGAGCTGTTGCGGTTAGGACAAGCGCGCAGACGAGAACCAGTGTGCTGATCTTACGATTCATAATCTTTGGAAACGCCGTTGCCCCGTTTGCGGGGAGGGCGATTTTACCACGGAGACCGGTAGCCGACGTAAGCCGTTGCGCTTACTCGGAAAAGCCGGCAACGAAGATCTTAGCCGACGATTTCCAGCGCGCGGCTCTGACAACTCGGGCACAGCATCGCTTCCTTCAAGTCAATCCACTCCACCGCATGCGACGGTGCCATGGCGCAGGCGTAGTCGTCGCAGTGGGTGAGGTCGAGCGTGTGTCCTACCTCATGCACGGACTCCTTGATAACCCGTTCGATCAGGATCGCAGGGTCTGCCGGCAAGCCATAGAACTCCTGCATCAGGCGATGAAACGAAACCACCGCACACGGCCCGCCCATCTGCGCTTCCCCGAAAACAAAGGTGAGAATCGGAATGTAGAGGTCCACGCTGGTGATCCCCAGCACGCGCCACGCGCCATTGGCCGCGAGCTCCTGCATCGCCTGCAAAAGTTCGGACGAATGATACTGCTGCCGCTCGCGGTGAAAGGCAAACTGCGGATCAAGACGCGCCCCCACAATCTGGCAGGGCACGTGGAACGCATCGGCGAGCGCCGGAGCTACTTCCCGCAACAGCCGCTCGTCGAAATTTCCGATCGGCAGCAGGTCCAGCATCTTCATTGGGTCTCGACGGGCTTGCTCCAGCCGTACTTCTTTACCTTGTGATGCAGCGTGACGCGGTCAATCTCGAGCACTTCGGCCGCGCGCGTCTGGTTCCAGTTGCACTGCTCGAGCACGCGTTGGATGTGCGCTTTCTCGATGTCTTCCAGTGATTTCGATCCCCCATTCGGGACGGTGGCAGCGGTCTTGAAGGCGAAGTCCTGTTCGCGGATTTCGGGTTCCTGCGCCACCACCATGGCCCGCTCAATCGCGTTTTCCAGTTCGCGGATGTTTCCCGCCCAGGGCTGCTGTTGCAACAAATCCATGGCGGCGGGTGCGACACGGTTGATCTTCTTGCTCATCTGCAACGAGAACTTGCGGACAAAGTGATTCACCAGGAGCGGGATGTCGTCGCGGCGTTCCCGCAGCGGCGGAAGCTCGATATGAAAGACGTTGAGCCGGTAAAAAAGATCAGGCCGGAACTTGCCTTCTTCGATGAGTTGTTCCAGGTTCCTGTTGGTGGCGGCTACGCAGCGGAAGTCTACCTTAATGGGCTGCGTGCTGCCGACGCGGACAATTTCGTGCTCCTGCAGGACGCGCAGCAGATCGGTCTGGGTCTTCAGGCTGATGTCTCCGATTTCGTCGAGGAATACGGTTCCGCCCTCGGCGATCTCAAACTTGCCCTTCTTGCGATACTGCGCGCCGGTGAACGCGCCTTTTTCGTGGCCGAAGAGTTCGCTTTCGAGCAGCGTTTCGGTCAGCGCGCCGCAGTGGATCACGACCAGCGGATGAAACCGCCGGGGACTGGCATGATGAATGGCGCGCGTCACCAGTTCCTTGCCGGTACCGCTCTCTCCCGTTATGAGCACGGTCGCGTCCGTGGGCGCTACCGTTTCAATAGCGTTGAATACCTTTTACATCGGCTCGCTCTCACCGATAATTTCCTCCGGTCGGGCGACCTCGGCGACCGTCTCGCGCAGGCGAACGTTTTCTTCTTCAGTGCGCTTGTGCGCCAGCGCCTTCTTGACCAGGTGCGCAATCTCATCGGGATCAAGCGGCTTGGTAACGTAATCGTAGGCGCCATTCTTGAGCGCGGTCACTGCTGTTTCTACCGAAGCGTAGCCGGTCATCATGATGACGATCATCTTGGGGTCAATCTCGTGCATGCGGCGCTGCAGCTCGATGCCGTCGGTGCCGCGCATTTTGATGTCCACCAGAGCAGCATCCCAGCTCTTTTCCGCCATGCGCGTCAGGGCGCCATTGGCATCCTCGGCACTGCCGACGTCGTATCCCTCCTCGTGAAACCACTTGGTGAGCGAGTCGCGCACGCTCAGTTCGTCGTCCACGATCAACAGCTTTCCTTGTGCAGTCAATTTGGTCACCTCGCCTTCGTTCCGGAGGCGGCATTGCCAGTACCCACCGGAAAAGCGTCAACCGCCGCCAGAGGCAGCGTGACGGTAAACTTCGTGCCCTTGCCCAGTTCCGACTCGACTTCGATGCGTCCATTGTGGCGCTCGACGATGCTGTGGCTGATGGCCAGCCCCAGTCCGACTCCCCGCCCGCGCTCCTTGGTGCTGAGGAAAGGCTCGAACATCCGGGGCAAGAGTTCGAGTGGAATGCCCGTGCCGTCGTCGCGAATTTCGATCTGGATGCTGGACCGATCGTCCGTCAGGCGGGTCTTCAGCCAAAGATTTCCGCCGCGCGGCATGGCATCAATGGCGTTCATCACCAGCGCCAGCACGACTTGCTCAATCTGCGCCGGATCGCACTGCACCAGGGGCAGGCCTTCGGCCAGTTCGAGCTGTAACTGGATGGTGTTCATCTCCAGTTGGTGCTGCACCAGGCGGATGGAGCGGTCCATGACCGCGTTCAGGTTGGTGAGTTCGAGATTCATGGGCGCGGTGCGGGAGAAGGTCAGCAGGTTCTTGACCAGCTCTCCGCAGCGCTGGCTCTCGCTGGCGATCAGGTCGAGACATTCGAGGGTTTCCTGCTTCTTGTCGCCGGCGGCATCGCCGCGGTCCAGCCATTTGCGCAGCAGCTTGGCGTAGGTCAGGATGCCGGAGAGCGGATTGTTGATCTCGTGCGCCACCACGGCCGCCATCTTGCCGATGGAGGCCATCTTCTCCACGTGCAGCATGTGGTCGTGGGCGCGCTTCAGGTCCCGTGATTTCTGCTCGACACGGTCCTCCAGCGTCCGGGCCCAGGCGACGATCTCTTCATTGGCGGCGCGCAACTGTAGGCTCATGCTGTTGAACGAGGCGGCCAGGTCGCCGATCTGATCCTGCGATTGCAGCTCGATCTGGTAGCCCAGTTCTCCCTCGCTTAGCCGTTCCGTTCCCTCCTCAAGTTGCTTCAGTGGGCGATCGACCATGCGCCGGATGAAGAGCCAGCTCAGCACCGCAATCGCGACCATGGCCAGCACGTCGTAGGCCAGCATCTGCCAGGTTCCCTGCGCCAGTTGCTGGTCGGCGCGCGCCAGCGACATGTGCGTGTCGAGCACACCCAGAATCTGCTGGCTTTCCGGATGCGCGTGGCAGGCCGCATTCGAGCATTCCGGCTGATTTTCGATGGGCGTGATGATCGCGAGAACGCGGGCCCCGCCTCCGCTGCGGTAAACGCGAAAGCGGTCCGGACGATTCAGCTTCGTGAGCGGTTGCTGTTGGGAATGGCAGCCATAGCAGGCTTCGGCTTTCTTATCTACACCATGGCTGATCTCCGATGGCTCGGTAGAATAACTGATCCGCCCCTCGCGGTCGAAGACGCGGACCTTCACCACACCCGGTTCGTTGGCCATGGTCGTCATGGTGTTGTGCAAGCCATCACGATCATTGCGCATCATGGAATAAGTGGTGCTGCGCTTGATGACGTCGCTGATCCGCTCCACGCTCAGCAGCGCCGCGGCGTCAAGGTGCTTACGATGCAACCGGATATTCAGGTATCCCAGGAGCGAAAAAATGACCACCATCGCTCCCAGCAGCAGCCCGATCAGCTTGGTGCCCAGTCCGTGCCGGAAGCGTTCCCGCACGCCGGTCCACCATCGTCTTGGTTTAGTCTCCGGCATGGCTCAATACCCCGGCTCTGGCAACGGCCTCCGGTTCGGCCAGCGCGCCGTGCTCCTCCGCCGGAAAGATCGGCAGGTACTTCGTTGCCAGCCCAAACAGAGCGAATCCGGCCGCGATGATAGCCCCGGTAATCGCCAACTCCGTCCACTTCGGGATGTAGCGCACCCCGGCCGAGGCCTCCAGCCCGGTGATGCTCACATTCAGCCGGTTGGTGATGAAGCCGAGCACGACCAGCACCGCGGTGACGTAGAGGCCGCCGGCGCTGTTCCGGATCCTCTTCTGGGTCAGAAGAAGCAGAGGCACGATGACGCTCAGCCCCATTTCCAGCCAGAACAGATACATCTCGTAGCCGGGCTTGAGGGTCAGCTTCAGCACGCCGCGACGGAGCAAGTCTTCGAAACGCAGGATGCCGTAGACCGCCAGCACCACCAGCAGGACGCGCCCCAGTTCCTGGATGATGGGCAGTTCCAGCTGCCGTCCGAAGTGCTTGGCGCTCATGGACGATTCGAAGATGGTCATGGCCAATCCCACGGCAATCGCCGACAAGAAGAAGAACACCGGCAGCAACGAGCTGTACCAGAACGGGTG
>JACQDD010000006.1 GCA_016201265.1 Terriglobales bacterium
AGCTGGAGTCGAAACAGGATATAAATCAGTAGTCAGTAGTCGGTAGTCAGTGGGCTGCGGGTTCGGTCGGGCCGGCAGCCCTTGCCATTTGAGGCGACCAGAATCACGAACGCAGACCCTTGATGTATCCCCGTTCGACCTCCGCCAGCATTCCGCCAATATCGCTCACGGGATAGTCGTGTCGCGCGGCGGCGCGGATGACTTCGAGCTTCTTGCCGACGTCGCCCAGAGACTCCCCGCGCCGCGCCAGGTCGAGCGCTTGCCGGACCCACTCAGCGATGGTCATGTGGCGTGAGCGCGCCATGCGCTGGATTTCCCGGTATTCAGGATCCAGCAGAATCACCTGCAGTCTCTTAGCCATGAAATGAGTCTCTTTGACTAATCGCCGTGAGTCAACGATCAGGTTATCAATCCGTGGTCAGTGGGACATGCGGCGTGAGCGCTGGGACTCTGCGGGGCCGGGAGAGCAAGACCCCCGGCCCACGCCCGGCTTCTACTTCAAGATTTTGAAGTTTTTAACCTCGATCGTCTTCTCCGCCGGATTCACGACTCCCTTCACTTCGACGTGCTTGCCCATGTGGTTGCCCAGTTTGCCCGGGCTTTTCAGCGTAAGGATGGAGGCGTCGGCATCGGAAACCAAAACCATGGGATTGTCGTTCATGACGTGGCTCTTTTCCGAGCACATCTTATTCCCATGGGCCGCGCACGCGCTGTCGGTGACGTAGCCTTGAACCGTCGTTGCCATTCCGGCGTCGGCGGCCATCGCGAGGACCGCAAACAACGATACAACTGCAAGCAGAAAAGCCAGTTTCTTCACAATGTTCTCCTTTGGGGCCACTATTTGGGCTGCCATGAATCGACAGATGCCGAAGTTCCGGGGAAGTTACATGAGCACACTTTGACCGGCCCGGGCGGATCAGCGTCCTGCCGCAATCTCAGCCGTCAACTTCTGGCGAAGACGTTGTGACAATCGGGGGGGGAGTTCAAAGCGGCGCTCATCGGCCAGCAGCACGAGCAGGTTGTGGGTACTGTCGAGCAGCGCGGCACAATGTTTGCACTGCGCCAGGTGAAGTTCCAACTCCTCGCGCAGCGCCGGGGAGAGGTCGTCGTCGATGTAGTTCGAAATTTCCCGCCACACCTGCCTGCAATCGATCTTCATCGCCTTCTCCCCCTCTCTGGAATTCTTGTTCCCTTCATGCGCGCCACAAAGATGTCGCGGAACATGAGGCGCGCCCGAAAAAGACGGGTTTTTACGTTCGATATCGA
This sequence comes from Terriglobales bacterium, assembly GCA_016201265.1. Lineage (GTDB taxonomy): Bacteria > Acidobacteriota > Terriglobia > Terriglobales > Acidobacteriaceae > Acidiflorens. The sequence continues at coordinate 1,267 of JACQDD010000006.1, forward strand.
AATGTCGAGAGTCTGCGCGGTTTCCGCGATGCTCAAACCCTGGATGTCGCGCAGCACCAGCGCCTCGCGGTACTTTTCCGGCAGCTCGCGCACGGCGCTGGCAAGGTGCTCCCGCATTTCCTTGCGCGCCAGCGCTTCCAGCGGAATCTCCCGCCAATCGGCCAGTTGGATGGGAGTGTAGTCGCCGTCTTCGTCTTTCGGCGCCAGGTCCTCAATCGAGATCTCCCGCTTTTTGCGCAAGCGCATCCGCGCCTCATTCAGGGCGATCCGCAGCAGCCAGGTTGAGAACTTCGATTCGCCGCGAAACTGCCCAAGGCTCCGGAAGGCTTTGAGCAGCGTTTCCTGGGCAACGTCTTCCGCGTCGGCGTCGGACTGGAGGAGGGTTCGGGCAGCCAGATAGAGGCGACGCTCATAGGGGGCGATTAAGTCGTAAAACAGCTCCCTGGCGCCGGCAAGAATCCTGCGAATCAGGTCGCTTTCGCGATCGTCTTCTGGAGTCGCTGAAAACGGCCTGGTTATCGGCAGAGCCTCGCTCACAAAACATAGATGCGCCAAGTTTGCCAAAGTTACGCCATTTCGCGGAGGGCCAGAGATATCGCTCTGGCCCCCTCGCAAACCAGCTACCGAACCGCCAAACCGTTCGATCCCCTGGGTACCGCGACTCCCGTTACGTGGGTCAAGCTACCGTCCGGAGCCAGTTCAAGACCCTCGACTGCAACGCCGCCCTCCAGCACATAGAGGTAGCGATCGCCTTGGCTGAGCGCCATGTCGATCGGACCCGGGGTACTGGTGAAAGCTGCGGTTGCATTGACCAAAGTCGGCGCACCGTCAAAGTCGAGTGCAAACTCTGAGAGCGTGTTGCTGCCCGTATTGGTGGTGAAGGCTAACCGGCCGTCCGCGGTGACTACGACCCAGCAGGCCGCCGTTTGAGTACTGGGAACCGGCTGACCAATGGTATTGAGCTTACCGCCTTCGAACTCATAAGCGGAGAGGGCGCTGGCGCCGGGCGCACCACCGGCCGCGTCGGAAACGAAGACCTGATCTCGCTTTCCGAGAGCGAAGCCGAACGGGGTCGCTCCGTTCGAGTTGACGAACTCGCCCGGGCGAGCGCGACCAAACCGGTCCAGGCGAAAGACCGCCAATTGGTTGGTGGCTTTCTCCGTGACCAGCAGGGCGTTGCTGTCCGAGTTAAACCCAATCTGAGCTGGTCCGGTCGATGCCTGGTTCAAAGGCTGGGTCGAGTTGGGAATTCCGAACAGCTTACCGCGCCGCGTAACGTAAAAGCCGGAGATATTGTCGGACCCGCCTACGGCGCCGCCGACGTTCACAACGTACAAGATGCTCCGCGACTCGGTCAGGCTTAGCGGACGCTGTCCGCCGGAGGGCTTGCGGTCAGTGAGGCGCAGGCCATCCCGCGTAACGGCAAAAGCGGAAATATCGTCGCTGCCGGCATTGACGACGAAGAGCCAGCGATCGTCCCGGCTGAGAATCAGGCCGCCCTGGTTTCCCAGCCCGGAGCCGGTGCCAAGCCCGCCAGTCGAGAACGAGCCTCCCGGAGCGAGCGTACCATCGGCGTTGCGCACAAAACGCATCACGCTATTGCCGGCGGCAGAATTGCTGGCGACGTACACTGCTCCCGGATTTCCTTGGGCCAGGACATTGCCCGTGAACAGGAAGACCAGGAAAAGAGAAAATACGGTGCTCCACTTCAAACTCATAGCGACTCCTTTTTGGGGTTTACCCGCCTTTATCGCTGCGGGTGAGCCACAGATGCACACGAGGGGCTTGAGGTTGCGTTTCTTGCAGCCAGGCCCAGAGAAATACACTTCGCAAACTTGTGTAACTTTCGGCCCTGTCATACATCTGGCTCTATGCATGGTGCGTCCCGCGCACCCAGAGACTCTGTCTTCCAGGAGCGTTTTCATGGTCCATGAGGTCAAGGAACCGGTGCGTGCAAAAGCAGGAGAGACGGAGGAGGAGACGGCCTCAGGGGGTGGATGGCGGCAGGAGGCGTATTGGTCCCTCGGTTCCGTCGGCGCCGCGGTGATTCAGGGATTGTGCGTGTTTGCCGTCGCCGCTGCACCGATTCGGACGCTATTGGGTATCACGAGTGTCGCGGCGGCATCGGGGAGTTCGTTCCTTCATTCGGATGCAGTCCGGTTTACTTTGCGCTATGTCGGCGGCCTTCTTGCTCTGATTACGCTATATGTGACCTGGAACGGATGGCGGTTGCGGCGGCGTCCGGCATCACGATGGAGGGCGCGCCCGCTGTCCTCACGGGAAAAGCGGGCCACGTGGATCGGTCTGGCCTCGGCAGCGATTTCCATCCTGCTAATCTTCGCGGAGATTTGGGCGCACAAGGTGATGCACCCGTAGGGCTGATGGAGCGCCGGGGGCCCTCGCCCGGCCGATCGTGGCCCCGCACAGTTGATCGGGGAAGACGCGCGCTGGAACGGGCGGGGCGCCCGTTACTCCAGTCTTATTCGCAGCCCGTCAGGCTGTGGTTTCCGTTGCGGCTTCTTTCTTCGCCAGTTCGGGATACTCAAACACACCCCGTCCCGACTTGCGCCCGAGCCGTCCGGCTTTGACGTACTGCACCAGCAGCGGGCAGGGGCGGAATTTCTCGCCCAGAGTTTTGTGCAGGTATTCGAGAATGTGCAGGCGGGTATCGAGGCCGACCAAGTCCACCAGTTCAAACGGACCCATGGGGTGGTTGAGGCCGAGCCTGAGCGCCTTGTCGATGTCCTCGGCGGTGGCGATGCCTTCCTGCAGCATGTAGAAGGCCTCGTTGCCGATCATGGCGTTGATGCGGCTGGTGATGAAGCCGGGCGCCTCTTTGATCACCACGACTTCTTTCCCCATGCGCTTGCCGACTTCGACCGCAGTGGCCACCGTGTCGGCGTCGGTTTCGAGGGCGCGCACGACTTCCAGCAATTTCATTTTGTGCACGGGATTGAAGAAATGCATGCCCACGCATTTCTTCGCGCGGTAGGTAACGCTGGCGATCTCGGTGATGCTGAGTGAGGACGTATTCGAGGCGAGAATGGTTGTGGGACGGCAGATCTTGTCGAGCAGGGTAAAGATCTCGATTTTCGATTCCATTTCTTCTGGAACCGCTTCGATGACGAGGTCGGCCTCGCGGGCGGCGTGCTCGACCGAACCGGCATACTCCAGACGCGCGAAAGCGGCATCGGCAGCGCCGGCGCTGACTTTGCCGAGTTCGACGGCTTGGTCGAGATTAGCGCGGATCTCGGTCTCGGCTTTGCGCAGGGCGTTGGGAAGAAGGTCCTCGAGGATGGTGCGATAGCCGCCGACGGCCGCGGCATGGGCGATGCCGCGGCCCATGATGCCGGCACCGATCACGGCGACGGTCTTGACTTCCGCCACTACTTGCCTCCGGCGTCCAATTGCTGCAACACGCTGTCGTAATTCGGATCCGACTTGCGCATGTAGTCGGCGAGGCGAGCGCGCTCCTCGGCAGTCATGGTCGGAATGCTGGTGCCGATGCGGCGCAGGGTGGCGGAAATGTCGTCTACATAGTTCATCAGGCGGATAAGTTCTCCAGTTGCGGGCATGAAGGCTCCTTGCGTTATCTCTGGCACGGCCAGCCTGAGACGCGGCAAGCCGGGTCTCTACACTGGCGAATTGGCCGCAGCCAGGGGAACCTTTCATTTTCAATGGACGGACGGGATTAGTAAAGGCGGCGGGGTAGGATTGCCCTACCACAGCGGGCGAGGCGCCGGGCTACCTGTTTGTGCGTGACTTCCCGAGGCGGCCAGCCGCGTCTCTACGAGGAACGGCCCATTGCAGCGGCTGCGTCCATCTTGTGGAAGCGGCGGAAGGCGGAGTAGCCGTCCTTGCCCATGTAGCGCTCGAGAACCGTGGGATCGGTCTGGCGCAGGTCCACGATCACCAGTCCGTCCACCACGTCGGAGAATTTGCGGTCGAGGTTGAAGCCGACGAGTTTGCCGCCTAATTTGGCGTATTGCTTGATCAGGACGGGCAGGCCTTTGCCGTCTTCTTCCACGTCGGAAATTGGTTCGGCCAGTTCGTCGAGGTTATGCAGCGCGTTGCACAGGGCACGGCAGTCCCAGCGGCGCAGCTTCGGAGTGCGGAAGGGCGTGCGGGGCTGGATGAAGTCGGCGAATTCGCGGCCGTCATCGCGCGACTCAAAGTAACGCACGATCATTTCGCGCGAGAGACGGCTGTACTCGTTGCTGATGCTGACCGCGCCGAACAGCACCGGAGTATGAGGGCGAGCGGCGACAAAACGCGCAATGCCCTTCCACAACTGAAGCAGCGGAGCGTATTGCCGCTGGTACTCCGTGCGCACGAAGGAACGGCCCAGTTCGAGGGCGGAGCCGATCTTCAGGAACAAGCGCTCGTCGTAGCGGAACACGGTATGGGTATACAAGCCCTTGATGCCGTGGCTGCGGATGATCTCGTCGGTGTTGCCCGCACGGTAGGCGCCCGCTAGTTCCTGCTTTTCTTTGCTCCACAAGAGCAGGTGCCAGTAGTAGTCGTCGAACTGGTCGAGGTCGGCGCGTTTGCCGGTGCCTTCGCCGGCGGCGCGGAAGGTGACTTCGCGCAGGCGTCCGAGTTCGTCGAGCAAATGGGGCATTTGGTCGGCGCGGGCGGCATACACGGCGAACTCGCTGCTTTCGGTCAGCAACTGCTCGGCAGAGAGCGCTTCGATGTCCCTCAGCAGCAGGCTCTGCGGCACGGCAGGAGCGATGGTCTCCTGCGCCTTCCGGGGCAAAACGGCGCGCATTTTGGTGGGGAGCGATAGCTCTTTTTTCCCACGATAGGAGAGCAGATACGTTCGCAGGCGAAGGTACTCGGTTGCTTCCTGGTCGTTTTCGATATTGGCAATCAGCTCGGCGGGGATCGGGGTGCCCACGCGGACTTCAAGCTTCTTTCCGCGCTGCTGCAGAAATTCCTGCATGAGAACAAGGGTGCGAAGACGAGGATGAATGAGCCCGAGCAACTGGAACGTGACGCTGTTGCGCCCGCAGAAGTACACGGGAAGCGCGCTGGCGCCAGTCTTGCGCATCAAGCGGGCGGCTAGGGTGTTCCAGACCGGATCGGCGATTTGCGCCTTGCCGACATTCCACTGCGAGACTTCGCCGGCAGGAAACACGGCGAGCGCACCGCCTTGTTGCAGCCATTCGAAGGCCTGCTTCAGGGCTTTCAGATTTTTCTCTACCGACGACCTGGTGTTGAAAGGATCGACGAAGAAGCAATGCTCGGCCAGTTCAGGGATGCCTTCGAGGAGCGAGTTGGTCATCACCCGCACGTCGGGCCGGACGCGCGACAAAAGCACGGCGAGCGCGGCGCCGTCGAGCACGCCGAAAGGATGGTTCGCCACGGCCACCAGCGGGCCTTTTGCGGGGATGCGTTCGAGGTCGGCCGGCTGGAGTTGCAGATCCACCTGCATCTTTTCCAGCAGGGTTTCCAGGCGGAAGCCCTGGGGCGCCGAGCGCACGCGTTCGTAAAGGTCGCGCACCTCGGCCATGGGAATCAGCTTGCCGGCAAATCCCGGAAGGCCGGGAAGCTGTGGCGACCCTGTCCAGAAGCTTCGCCGCCGGTCACGTATGCTTGGCGATCTCGGCATAACAAATTTTCGCCTAGCTACCTTTGCAACCGTGTGAAGAAACGGTTAAAGGTTCGTGAACAGTGTCCCAGAAGTAACTGCCAGAGGATACAGGATATGTCATGCGGCTCGGTGACGGAGGTCACAGTACTTTGGAGGGCAGCGGGCGGCAAAGGGTTGTGTCAGGCCCATCCGTGAACTCGATGCTGAATTTACACGGGCAACAGCGGGTGTTCGGTATTCACGCACTCCAGTCTTCATTCGCGACGCTGGGCACGGGCTTGGGGAACCGGTCGGCAACCTCGGCGAGGGCGGCGAGTTTCTCCGCTATTTCCGGCCGCAACATCCCGGTTTGAAAACGCCAGCGCCAGTTTCCGTCAGGCTGACTGGGCACGTTCATGCGGGCATCGCTTCCCAGCCCGAGGATGTCTTGCAGCGGAACAACGCACAGGCTGGCGACGGAATTGATCGCGCACCGGACCATGGCCCAATTCATACCGTCTTCGCAGGGACCGAGGTAGGAACGGGCATGCCGGCGCTCGAGTTCGGACGCCCCGGATTCCCACCATCCCAGAATGGTGTCGTTGTCATGCGTCCCGGTGTACACCACCTTCTCCGGGGTGAAGGTGTGCGGCAGGTGGGTGTGCGCGCCGGGATCACCGAAACCGAACTGCAAGACTGCCATGCCGGGAATGTTGAGTTGTTCGCGGAGCGCGTGCACGTCGGGCGTGATGTAGCCGAGGTCCTCGGCGAAAAATGGGAGTCCGCCTAGAGCCTGGCGAAGATGCTGAAACAGGTCTTCTTTGGGGCCGTCGCCCCAGTGACCGTTGATCGCGGTTTCTTCGTGGGCGGGAATCTCCCAGAACTGCGCGAAGCCACGGAAGTGATCGAGCCGGATGTAATCGCAGTTGTGGGTGGCCCAGCGCAGGCGGTCGACCCACCAGGCGTAGCCCTGGGATTGCATGACATCCCAGCGGTAGAGAGGATTGCCCCAGCGCTGGCCGGTCTTGCTGAAAGAGTCGGGCGGCACGCCGGCGACGACTTCGGGATCAAGGTCGGCGTTGAGGCGAAACAGATCGGGATGAGTCCAGACGTCGGCACTGTCAAAGTTCACGAAGATGGCGATGTCGCCGACCATGCGGATCGAGTGCTGAGCACAATAGGCGCGCAGGGCCTGCCACTGCTCGTTAAAGAAAAACTGGACCACGCAGCGTGCCTCGAGGTCGTCTTGCAATTCGTTGCGCTTCTTCTCGAGCGCCGCCGGGTCGCGATGCGCCAGTTCACGCGGCCAGCGGTTCCAGCTTTCCAGGTGGAGATGCGCGCGCAGACTGTCGAAAAGGGCGAAGTCATCGAGCCACCACCGATTGTCCTGGCAGAAGCGCTCAAAGCGGGAACG
>JACQDD010000007.1 GCA_016201265.1 Terriglobales bacterium
GGCAGCATCAGATCGAGGATGACGAGGTCGATTCTTTCCGATTGCAGCATGCGCATGGCTTCGCTGGCTCGGCGGGCTTCGTGAATCCGATAAGGCGCGGTCTTAAAGATCGCCTTCATCAGACGGCGGTTGATCTCTTCGCTGTCGACGATCAGGATTCCGGACGGACGACCGACACTACGTTCCTCGGCGAAAACAGGCTCCGGCACGGTGCGCGGCTCGTATGCCGTGGTGGTCGTTGTAGTGTTGGCCGCCATCGAAAAGCGGGTGGAATTGCTCCCCCATTTGGTCTATCGTCGGAAACGGCCAAAGGTTTAGCGCTTACGGCGGGCCGGTACAGCCCTAACCGGCTGAAAACAGATTGATTGCTCTTTGTCGTTAGCCCACGGAAGCCCTTTCGGGCCGGAACCGCGCCGCAGTCGTTACTTCTTGGGGAGCCTCGCGAGGATGGAGGTGACGTATTGCATCGTCTCGGGAATGGCGGGGACGCCCCCCTCCCGGTCCACGCGGGTCTCGCCGGCGTTGTAGGCCGACAGGGCCAAGGCCACGTCACCCTTGTATTTCGCGATTAATTGCTTGAGGAGCTTGGTTCCAGCCTCCACATTTTGGCGGGGTTCGAAAGGGTCGCCAAGGCCGAATTGCGCCGAAGTGGCGGGCATGAGCTGCATGAGCCCCTGAGCGCCCTTCGAGGACACGGCACAGGGCCGTCCGCCGGACTCCTGATTGATGACGGCGCGGATCAAGTCCGCCTTCACGCCTTCCTGGGTGGCGCTTTGTTCAATCAACTTTTCGAGGTCCGGAGCGGCCAGCGGCTCGCATGGCGCGGACCCGGCGGTGAGCCCCGCAGGCGCCTCAATCCAGGGTGCGGAGAAGAACGATTCGGCCACGGTCGCACTGCTGCCGGTCACTGACGTGACCTGTTTCAATATGGATGCTCGCTGCTTTTGTGCCGAGGCTTCCATGGCGCTCTTCGCCCGCTCCTGAACCACGGTAGGCGATTCAGCACGGCCGAAAGTTGCGCATGCCGCGACGAGCAGCAGGTTTCTCATCCTGACTATCAATCGGCGGGGAATGGAAGGCGCTGAATATTACCGGAGGTATAGTAGAGCTTTCGAATGAAGATCGTCTCCGAAGCGCCGTGCCGTGTCGACCTGGCGGGCGGCACGCTGGATATCTGGCCTTTGTACCTGTACCACCCGGGCGCCGTCACCCTGAATTTCGCGATCAACCGTTGGACCCGATGCGTGCTCGAAACCCACGCTTCCCCCGAGATCCGCTTGCGTTCGGGAGATCTGGAGGCCGAGGAGACGTTCGGCTCCATCGACGAGTTGCAGCAGGCCGAGCGCCCAAGACTGCCGCTGGTGACGCATGTCCTGCGCTTTTTTCGGCCCCGGAGCGGCCTGACCTTGCATACCGATTCCGAAGCGCCGGCCGGAGCGGGCGTGTCCGGATCCTCGGCGCTGATCATCGCCGTGGCGAGCGCTTTGAACCGGCTCAATGGTACGCGGTACGGCCTCGAGAAGCTGCGGGAAATCGCGCAGAATATCGAGGCACAGATCATCCGGGTGCCGACCGGCGCGCAGGATTACTACCCCGCCATGTACGGGGGCGTAAGTGCAATCGAGCTCGGCCCCGGTGGGATACGGCGCGTCGAGATCCCGATGGACCTCGAGGATTTCAACCAGCGTATCGTCCTGGCGTACACCGGCGCGCCGCGGAATTCCGGGATCAACAATTGGGAGGTCACCAAGGCATACCTCGACGGCAGCCGCAAAGTACAACGGAATTTCGAGCAGATCGCCGCGATCGCCAGCGCGATGCGGGTGGCGCTGGAGAAGGGCGACTGGAACGAGACCGGGCGTCTGCTGCGCGAGGAATGGGCGCACCGGCGCAAGAACGCGCCCGGCATTTCCACGCCGGCCATCGACCGGCTGGTGAAGACGGCGCGCTCGGCCGGCGCCCTGGGAGCCAAGGTCTGCGGCGCAGGCGGAGGAGGGTGCGTGTTCTTCCTGGTGAAGCACGGCGCGAAGGACGCGGTTTCGAGCGCAATCGAGCGGTCCGGCGCCGAGGTTTTGCCTGTCCAGGTTGCCACTCACGGCGTGACCGTGCGGGTGGCGCGTCAGAAATAGATGCAACTTTTGCGAGCGGCATTGCAAGGCGCACCGGAAGTGAGGCTGGATGCGGCCGCCCTCGAATTAGCGGCGTTCGAACGGCCGGATCTCCGGGCAGAGCCGTATCTGGCGATGCTGGATGACATGGCTTCGGAGGTCGCCGCGCGGCTCGGACCCGCACCGGCGGGGCAAGCGTTCGTGCGGGTTCTGAATCAATACCTGTTCGACGAGCTGGGCTTCCAAGGCAACAATTCCGAGTATTACGATCCGGGCAACAGTTGCCTCGACCAGGTCCTGAATCGCAGGACGGGCATTCCGATCAGCTTGTCCGTGGTCTACATAGAGGTGGCCCGGAGACTAAGCCGGCCGGTCCACGGGATCGGCCTTCCGGGACACTTCGTGGTGCGATACGACGATGGCGTTTATGCCGCCTACGTGGACCCCTTCCACGGCGGGAGGCTGCTGACCGAAGAGGATTGCCGGGAGCTGGCGCGGGAGATCACGGGAGGCGATGTGCCTGAAGCCGCGTGGCAGCCGGTCACCGAGCGATACATCCTGGTGCGGATGCTGAACAACCTCCGCGAGGCTTATTTCCGCGCGAAGCAATATGCGAAGGCAACCGTGGTGCTGGACCTGTTGCTGGAGGCATTCCCATCCGAGGCGCTGTACTTCAAAACGCGCGGCGTCGCACGGCTGCACTTGAGGGAGCTTACCGCCGCCCGGTCCGATCTGGAGATGTATTTGAAGCTGACTCCCCAGGCGGACGACCGGGCCGAGGTGACCAAGCAACTCGAGGCCATCCATCGGTGGCTGGGGCGGCTGAACTAGGCAATCGCCCAAGAAAGGGTCCTTCAAGCAATTCCCCTCCCTGACGGGCGGGGCTAGTCTCCAACTGAATCACTTGCTTTATCAGTGGTTTGCAGAGCATCAAACATTGTTGTCATGATGCGTTAAGAATCGCCTTGTAGAATAGAGGCGCTGGATGAACCCTCTCGTTCTGAACCTTCCCGAACAGCTTCTGATGCTCGCCTTCTTCGAACAAAAGGCGAATCCGCTCAATGTATCACTCGGATTTGGCCTGATCGGGGCCGTCCTGGCGGAACTTCTGATCCAGGGCAAGATTGATCGGAAGGGCGTCGACCTGGTGGGCCGCGCCGACGCCGGCACTCCAGACGCGATTCTCAACGAGGCGCTCATCTTGATCACCGCGTCCGAACAGGAGCGGAGCGCGAAGTATTGGGTGAACCATCTGAATTCGCACCTGAAGCGCTTGCGTCCACGGCTGCTCGATCGGCTGGTGGCGCATGGACACATGACCGTCGCGGACCAGCGGATCATGGGCGTGTTTCCCCATCGGATCCACCGGCTCAGCGATTCCCATACCGCGCTTGCGTTGAAAGATGAAATCCGGCAGGTGCTTTTCCGGCCGTTTGCGCCGAGCGCCCGCCAGGTAGCGCTGATCGGTTTGATGAAGCCGTCGGGACTCAAGATATTCACTCGCGAGGAGCGCGGCGCGGCGCGCGCTCGGATTTCCGAGATCCTCAGGAGCGATCCGATCAGCACCGTGTCCGAAGCGGTGGCGGATGTCGCCGGCGCTGCCGCGGCGATCATCGCCTGCTCTGCCGCCAGCGCCTAAGCGTCTGTCAGAAAATAAGTGTAGCAACTAAAACATTTCTGGCTTACAATGGTTTGTGGCCGGCAAGAGTGAGATTGCCAAGCGGTTCCGTCAGCTTGAGCCTTGGCTGGACGAGCATATGCGGCGACTGTGGGCGGCTGCGGAGAGTTCAGCGTTAGGGCGGGGAGGAATTTCCTTGGTAGCGCGCGCCACCGGCGTGTCGAGGCGCGCGATCGGCGTGGGACGGTCGGAATTGGAGCAGAAGCCGGCCAAGGCGTTGCCTCCCAAGATCGCGATCCGCAAGCCGGGCGGGGGGCGAAAGAAGACCCTGACAAAGGATCCGGCCCTGCTTCGCGATTTGGAGAAGTTGGTGGAGCCTGTCACTCGCGGCGATCCGGAATCGCCGCTGCGGTGGACCTGCAAGAGCGTGCGCCGGCTGGCCGAGGAGTTACGGCGCAAGGGACACCCGGTGAGCCATACGCTGGTAGCGGAACTGCTGCACCAGCAGAAGTACAGCCTGCAAGCGAATCGTAAGACTACGGAGGGCTCGTCTCATCCGGACCGCAATGCGCAGTTCGAGCACATCAATGCCAAGGCGGAGGAATTCCTGAAGCTCGGGCAACCGGCCATATCCGTGGACACCAAGAAAAAGGAACAGGTGGGCGATTACAAGAACGGGGGCCGGGAGTGGCGGCCCAAGGGGCAGCCGGAACCGGTTCGCGTGCACGATTTCGCGAAGCAGAAAGATGTCCCTTATGGAGTGTACGATCTGGGGCAGGACGCAGGGTGGGTCAGCGTCGGCACCGATCATGACACAGCAGCTTTCGCGGTGGAAAGCATTCGACGGTGGTGGAACACGATGGGTCAGACCTCCTACCCCGAGGCTCGGCAACTATTGATTACGGCGGACGGTGGGGGCAGCAACGGATCGAGGGTACGGCTGTGGAAGCTGGAGTTGCAGCGACTGGCGGACCAGACTGGTCTAGAGATCTCGGTTTGCCACTTTCCCCCCGGAACCAGCAAATGGAACAAGATCGAGCACCGCCTGTTCTCGTTCATCACGCAAAACTGGCGCGGCAAACCGCTGGTAAGCCACGAAGTGATCGTCAACCTGATCGCCGCTACTACGACCCGAACTGGACTTCACGTCAAAAGCCAACTGGACACGGGCACCTACCCGAAGGGGATCAAGGTGAGCAAAGCCGAGTTCGCCACGATCCGGCTGCAGCCAGATGCCTTCCACGGGGACTGGAACTACTCCATCGCGCGCCGAACCTAATGCTACAGTTATTTCTTTACGGACACTTTACGGACACTTAGACGCGCGCGCTGACTAAATGACCGAGGTTGCCCCTGATCTGAAGGCCGTCCTGACGTCCAGGGAGGTAGCGAGCATTCAACTGCGCGCCACCGAGGTCCTCAATGTGCCGGAAGCCGATCCGCCGTAGCCGTTGAGCCAGTTCCTCAGGCTCGAAGAACAACTGGAACGGTTCGCCCTCCGCTGCCACGCGATCCGCCAGGAGGTCGAAAGCGCGTTGCTCGGCCGCGTTGAGCGAAGACCTCGACACCGCATAATCGAATACCACGCCGCTTCCCTCAGGCATCGCCGCGATGAAGCTCAACGTCTCGTCGAAGGCGCGTCCGGTAAGGTAAGGGGCCACGCCTAGCCACGAAAAGCACGTTCGCTCATCCATCTGAAAACCGGCCTGTTCCAAAGCCTGCTTGAGATCCTGGCTCTCGAAGTTCACGGGCACGAACACGACGCCGGATGGGACTGCGATCCCCGATGCTCGAAGCTGATCCCGCTTCCATTGCTGCGTAGCTGGATGATCAACCTCGAAGACTTTCAGCCCGGTGTGCAAGAGCGGACTGCGGTACGCGAACGTATCGAGCCCCGCTCCCAGCACTACATATTGCGTGACGCCCTGGTCTACAGCCTTCGTAAGCTCATCTTCAGCGAAACGGCTTCGGACTGCCAGAAACGCCCGCAGCCCCGGTGAGCCCATGGTCTCGGGCCGCAAAGCCAGGCTCTTGAGCTTGGACGCCTCTTCGGCTCCAATCATCGAGAGCGCGAGCGCGTCTTCGAAGACTACCGGATGATCCAGAATCTGGTGCGCGGCGCGACGGACGGCGACACGAAGTGCGGTCCGGCTGGGCGCTGCTTCGTTCAAGCCAGAGCCAGAGCTGTCGGATGCTTGGGCTGATAGAGGCCGATTACACCCCCGCTCGGCAGTTGAATCGTGGTTCGCGATCCCCAAGAGACATCACTCACGGGTCCGCAGACGACTTTCTTTTCGGCGAGCGACTTGATCTCGGCTTTCAGATCTTCGCACATCAAATAGAGCGAGGCTGGGACTTCGTCTCCGGCCTTCGAAGATTCCCCGTCGGCGGGATGGACGGCCACTTCAGCAGGCGGCAAGGCGAAGATGAGCCAGCCATGGCCAGCATCTACGGAACGAAAACCCAGGACATCGCGAAAGAAGGCGCGATCCGCTTCGGCAGCGTGACTGTACAGCAAAACATGAGCCCCATGAATCATGAAGACAGTCTACCAACGGATGGCAGGAAGTGCTCCGACGTGAA
>JACQDD010000119.1 GCA_016201265.1 Terriglobales bacterium
ATCGCCAGCGCGAAACTCAGCGCGCACGCCGCATACGCCAGCATGGCCAGGGTCACGTGCACGTGCAGCCAGGTGGACTGCAGCGCCGGCACCAGGGGATGCACATCGCTGCGCAGCAGTTGCATCAGCACCACGCCCACGATCGCCACCGGCATCGTGACCGTGCCGATCACTCTCACTCCGTCCTTCTTCTCCGCCACCAGCGTAAGCACTGCCAGGGTCCATACAAAACTCAGCAGCATTTCATATACGCTGGCGAACGGTGGATGCCCCGCTTCATACCAGCGGTGCGCCACCGCTCCCGTGCTCGCGATCAAACCCGCCCAGGTCGCGAGCGACGCGAACTTCACATACGCCTCGGTCCCGGTCACGCCGAATCCGAGGTATAGGGCTCCCGCGCCCGCATAAAAAATCAGCGCCGCATAGAGCAGGTTCTCTTCATTCAGCAGATTCCCGCTCTTGACCACATTCAGAAACGCCATAAACAGCAGGAACGCAATCCCCAGACCAACCAGCACGATCAGGGTCATGCCGGTTGTTGCCGGCTGTTCTGCTTTTGCTCGTCCCATGATTCGATCTCCCACAGGCCGGATTAGCGTCCGGCGACGGTTGCGACCCGCTCGCTCGGAGCGGTCTTGCGAATGGACTTCAATTCCGTTTCCACCGAGGCCACCAGATCGTTGAAGCGCTGCTCGAAGGCGTCGCGGTTGCGGTTGGCGCTACCGCCGAGCCAGAGCGAGTACTTGCCCGTCTTGGCATCACGGACCGGCACCGCCCAGAACCGCATGTGCACCACGTAGAACACAAACGCCAGCCCGATTCCCATGAGCACAACGCCTGCCCAAACTCCCCACTGCCCCGGTTCGTGCGACACCTGCAAGCCCGTGAAGTGGCCCATCTTCAAGTCGGTCGCTTCAAACTGATAAGGCGCCGTGGCGTTGTCGCCAATCCCTTCCATCGCCGGCAGCCAAACGTCATAGTTCTTTCCGGCCTTCGTGCTCACCACCAGGTGCGCCGCCGGATTCGCCATCTGATTCGACCGCTTGTACACCTGCCCGTCGCGCGCCACAAAATCCGGAATGAATTCCGCAAAGCGTACCGTCGTATTGGCGTCCAGGGTCGCGGTTTCATTCAAGGTGAACGCAATTTCGCGTTTCTCCCCGGCATTGCTGGGCGTGGCTTGCAGAACAAGTTTCTCCACCTTTCCGTTCGGTCCAAAGCTCGACTGATAAAACCGAATGCCGCTATACACCAGCGGATCGTTCACCACGATTTCTTTCTTCTGCACGTCCTGGCCGTCTTTCACTACCGCCAGCTTCGACCACCACTTCTTCGGCGAGCCGTCCTGATAGTTCTCCTGCCCCGCGGTATCGCAACGGATAGCAAACGGCAGCGTTTTCGTCGCGCTATCGCGCAGTTCGACCTGGTTGGAGGTCTCGCCTTCATTCAGGTTGAGCGTGCCGCGCCAGCCATAAATCCCGTCCACGATCCCGCCGAAGAAAATCAGCAGCAGGCTGGTGTGGACGACGTACACCGCCATTTCCGAAATCCGGCTGCGTTCCGCAAAAATTGAGAAGTGGTCCTCGCGCACCACCCGCTCCGGCTTGAATCCCATGGAGTGCAGCGCCCGCTCGGCGGCGACCAGTCCGCTTTCCTCGTCCGCAATCGCCACCTGTTGCTGGGGATGCAATGCCCGGCGAAAGCCCTCATCAGGATACTTGTACGGGCGCGAGAAGTAGCGCCAGGCGTTGGGGAAGCGCTCGATCGAAGCCGCGATGATGCAGAGGCTTACCAGCACCATCAACAACACAAACCACCAGGCGTGAAATACGTCGGTCAAACCGACGGCGTCCAGGATGCGTAGCGCCTGCGGCGAATAGGCTCGCTGCATCTCCTCCGGTTCGGTCACCGGCCGCTGCAACACGATTGTGCCCACCGCCGACAGGATCACTACCAGGATCAGAAGAACCACGCCCGTCTTGATCGAGGCAGCGGTCTGCCACGTTTTGCGGGCTAGGGAGGGAAAGTTCACACTCATATCTCTTCCTAGTCGGCTCTCCAAAGTGCACGTTCCGCGCCACCCTGTGAGAACGAGCTAACTCTTGCGCCGTCAGTTCGTTGGCAAGATTGCCCGGCTTACAACCAGCCCCGGCTTTTGGGCCAAATCGCGCACCCGCACCAAGTGGGACGGGGATTTCACCCATCACTGGGCGTCAGTGATGGCCGTCACTTCGCCCCGTGATTAGCATGGAAGGAGAGCGAAAACTCCTCTGTGACCTGGATTACATGGAGCTGTGATGATGCGCCTACCACCGAGACCGCAAGTGTCTGGAGAATGCGATATCTGCAGAGGCCTCTCATGGGCACGACCCTGCTTGTGCACTTTTGCTCGCCGCTGTTTTCCATCACAAGCAGGGGACTGGCCCAGAATGTTCCTCCCAGGCCCGAATTTATTTCTCTCGAATCCGCACGCCCTGTGATTGCGGGACTGGGCAGTTCCCTCCCGCCCGAACTCGCCGCGGGCAAAATCGACGATGTTTCCGAGGGTTCCGGTCCGTCCTCAGCCAAGGCCAGGCCCTGCCGTGTGATCATCACCTCGGGATGTGATTTACCCCATACCCGTCCGCTTGCCGCCACGCTGTAATGAGCACGGATATGGGAAATGTCCCGATCCTTTCCATTTCGGAGCCCCTCGGCCGGGACCCTCACTTGGGTCATTTCACCGATTCCACTGTGGGAGAAGGCCCATCTAGGCTCCCCAAGCCGGTGATGCATTTCGCAACAAATGTTAGCCAACGCTATCAAACCACGCCTTTGCAGTCACTTGCGACACAGTCTCGTATTTTCACAGTACCCGGTCGGGCGGCGACCATCGTGCACCACCCGTATTGGAGGATCGGGTGAGTAATCTTTCCCAGTTCGAGAACCCTGGCCGGCGGTATCCCGAGCCCTTGTCTCTCGCCAGCCTTCCCCTCTCGATCACCTCTCTGATCCCTTGGATTACCTTGCTGCTGACCTTGGCCCTGTGCGTCCCGGCCACTTTCGCTGGCGTCCACCCCGTCCCGCTGGATAAGAACACCGACGCCGCCAAGTGCCTCGAATGCCACGAAGACAAGACCAAGGGCAAGGCCGTCCACTCCGCCATCGCGACGGGCTGCCTGACCTGCCACGAGATCCGCGTCAACAAGGACGCCACTTACGTCAAGTTGACCACCACCACGCCCTCCGCCCTCTGCCTCACCTGCCACGCCGACAAGGACGCCGCCACCCTGAAGGGCACCGTCCACAACCCTGCGGTTCGCGACTGCCTCAAGTGCCATGACCCGCACGTTTCGGACAACAAGAACCAGCTCCGGAAAGCGATGTCGGGCGACACCAAAGAGAACAATCTGTGCCTCTCTTGCCACAAGCAGGGCATGGACGTTCCCGCGAAAGGCAGCCGTCACGCCGCCCTCGACATGGGCTGCGAAACCTGCCACACGACCCATAAAGTCGGCGCCAGGGGCAAACAAGAGTTCGATTTCCACCTGACCAAAGCCGCGCCGGCGCTCTGCGTGGAGTGCCACGATCCCAAGGACGCCGCCCTCCAGAAGACGCACCAGAATCAGCCCTTCGGATCGGCGAACTGCCTGCAGTGCCATGATCCGCACTCTTCCGCCGCTCCCAAGCTGATGGCGCGGTTCATGCATCCGCCCTTCGCCGACAAGAGCTGCGACATGTGCCACGCGCCCGCCAAGGATGGCAAAGTCGTCCTGGCCCAAGCCAACGTGAAAGAGCTCTGCCTCACCTGCCACGACGATAAGGCCAAGCTGATCGAGTCCGCCAAAGTGCAGCACCCCGGCGCCGCCGGCGATTGCACCGACTGCCACAATCCGCACGCCAGCAATTATCCCGGCCTGCCCAAAACTAACGGCGTGGAGATCTGCCTCGGCTGCCACTCCGAACAGTCGGAGATGATGGCCACCAAGAAGGTTCTGCATCAGCCGGCCTTCGCTCAGGGATGCGCCACCTGTCACGAGCCGCACGGCAGCGCCAACGAAAAGCTGCTGCGCGCCACCGGTAACGCGCTCTGCGTCGAGTGCCACGGCCCCGACGCCCGCCCCGCCGAAGTGAAAGACGCGCACCTCATCACCATCTTCGGTGGCAAGGTTCGCCTCCCTGAGGATTACTTAAAGAAAAACAAGATCGCGATTCTTCCGATCAAGAACGGCAAGGGCCATCCGACGCCCGCCCATCCGACCGAAGACATTCGCGACCTCAACGACCTGACCAAGATCAAGACCGCCATCAACTGTCTGAGCTGCCACCAGCCGCACGCTTCCGCCGCGCGCGCCATGCTGGCCAAAGACCAGAAGCCGACTCTCGAGTTCTGCCGCGGCTGTCACAAAGGAAGTATCGGAGACCAGGTTCAATGATGTGGGGAATGGCAATGACGACGATTAAATTCAAGCCGATCACGATCTGGGTGGCGATCATCGCCCTCGTCTTCGCGCTGGCGCCCTACGGCCACGCCAAGAAGAAAAAGCAGGAAGAACCGCCCGCGCCGAAGAAGGCGGCGAAGCTCGACCACAGCCAGATCGATACCAGCAAGCTGGTGTGGCCGCTGCCGCCCGACGTTCCGCGCATCAAGTTCATGCAGGAGATCTACGGCGAAAGCAAGCCTCCCGTTCCTGCCGGCCAGAAAAAGAAAAAGCAGAGCTGGATGGATCGCGTTGCCGGCCTGCAGACCACCGACACCGGCGCTCTCAAGAAGGATTACGTCCACCTCCTGGGCCGCCCCTACGGCATCGGCGTGGACTCCAAGAACCGGGTCTACGTCGCCGACAGCTTCGTTTCCGCGGTTTTCGTCTTCGATCTCGAGAAGAAAGAGACCAAGCTGCTGCGTAACGGCGCCGAAGCCAAGTTTGGCACGATCATCGGCCTCACCGTGGATAGCGCCGACCGCGTCTTTGTCGTCGACGCCGTTATGCACCGCGTTGCCGTCTTCAATCCCCAATGGAAGCTCGAAACCTACTTCGGCGACGACAACCTCGAGCATCCCGGCGGCGTTGCCATCGACGAGGAGAACCGCTTCCTCTACGTGGTTGATACCGCCGGCCAGCGCGTGGCCGTGTTCGACGCCGACTCCTTCAAGTTCCAGCGCTACGTGGGCGGGCCGCCTAAGAGCGTCGGCGACGACGATCCCGCCACTTTCTCCAAGCCCAGCAACGTCGCCGTCGACAAGGAAGGCAACGTCTACGTCAGCGACACCATGAACAACCGCATCCAGATTTTCGATGCCGACGGAAAGTTCATCTCCATGTTCGGCAAAGGCGGCGACGGTCCCGGCGACTTCGCCCGTCCCAAGGGCATCGCGATTGATTCCGACAGCCACATCTGGGTCGCCGACGCTTTCACCAATCGCATCCAGATTTTCGACCGCGAAGGCCACCTGCTCGCCTTCTTCGGCACCGGCGGCGACCTGCCCGGACAGTTCGGCGTTCCCAGCGGCGTGTACGTGGACAAGCAGAACCGGGCCTTCGTCACCGAGCAGTTGCGGGGACGCTTACAGGTTTTCCGTTATTTCACCGACGCCGAAGCCAAGGCCATGAAGGACGAGAAGGACAAGAAGTCCCCGGCCGCGGTTACCGCGGAATCGGCGCCACAAACTGCAGCCGCCGCAGCGGAGAACAAATGACAGCAGCTTTCACAGCTCGGCGCGCAAAGGTTTTTGGGAAGGGCACGGCTTCAGCCGTGCCGCAAGTTTCCCAAAAGAGCGGGGGCTTTAGCCCCTGCGGGCACGGCAGAGTTTGGCCGGGGGCGGGTCTGATGCCCGGCCCCGGCCTAGCACGGCGGGGGTGGCCATGCCTCCTCCGAAGCTTTTTTGCAGTCCAGCAACACCTGTTTCAAATCTCAGGAGGTCCTAGGACCAATATGAAAAAAGCACTGTTCATTCTGTTCGTCATGATGTTTGCGGTAGGGATCGCAGCAGCCCAACAGCTGACCGGCGACATCCTTGGGCCGCACAACGTCAACGGCCATGGTTGCTCGTCCTGCCACGCTCCGCACACCGGCGCGGCGGGCAATCTCGGAACCAACACCGCCTCCGGCGAAAACTACCTGTGGGGCCGTGACTTCTATGCCACGACCTACACTCTCTTCGATGGCCCAACCCTCGTCGTTACCAACGCGGGCGCCTTCGCCGAGACCGACACGGCCTTCCATACCGCTGCTTGCCTCTCCTGCCACGACGGCAACCAGACCCAAGTACAGGGCATGACCGGCCTCACCGTTGAAACCATTGAAGGCGGCTCCGTCACCACCTACCTGAACGACGGCACCGAGTCGCTCAAGAACGATCACCCGGTTCACACTGCGTACAATCCGACCACTACTTACAACTGGCCCGGCACGGTCGGCGCTGACGGTGTCATCACCTGGACCGTGACCGCCGACGTGACCGAATTCCAGAACAACTACGGCCGTCCGGTCCGGTTCTATGCCTCGACTTCGGGCCCCGACGGCGTCGGCTCCTACGTTGAGTGCAGCACCTGCCACAACCCGCACTCAGTCAACTACAACCGGAGCACCTACAAGGGCGTGGCGAAGACGGTGAAGCCCACCAACTTCTTCGTGCGCGGCTGGTACAACACCGATAACCCGAACAGCAACTCCGGCCAGCAGTTCTGCCGCAGCTGCCACTACAGCAAGTCCAATGAGTACGTCCAGCACTACGGAATTACGACCCAGTAACTTCAACCGAGGGAAGAGGCTTCGGCCTCTTCCCTCAGTTTTCGCTCCGGGAGGGCACGACTTCAGTCGTGCCGGACAGAGCAAAAAGAAAGACGGGCTTTAGCCCCGGCAAGAGGAAGCTATGAAACTCCACATCGCCATCCTGGTCCTGATCGCCAGCCTGGCCGCCACTGCCCAGGTTGCCAGCCACGCGCCCACGGTCCAGCCGGCAAACGTGCCTCCGACCGCCGCTGTCGCCCCCTCCGGGCGGCCAGTCCTGCGTGTCAACGGCGCTGTGCTCACCGATCGCGATCTCGTACGCGAGATGCTGAATGTATTCCCCTACGCCAAGCAGCATGGCGGCAAGTTCCCCAAGGATTCCGAGCCGGAAATCCGCAAAGCGGCCCTGCGCAACCTTGAATTCGAAGAGTTGGCCTATCAGGAAGCGAAGCGCCGCGGTCTGGCTGTCGCCCCGGCCAGGTTGAATCAGGCGGTGAAAGATTTCCGTGCCCAGTTCGACGATGAAACCAAGTTTCAGCAATACCTGAAGGCGGAACAGAAGGGCTCCCAGGAAGAGCTGCGCAGCAAGGTTCGCCGCGCCATCCTGATTGACATGGTGCTCAAGGCGGAAGTCGAAGACCGGGCGAAGTACACTGACGCGCAACTGCGCGCCTTTTACGACAAGAATCCCGACCGTTTCCGCAAGCCCGACAGCGTCTCCATCCAGACCATCACCATCGCCTATGGGGACAATCCCTCGCCGGCCGACAAGAAGAAAGCCCGTGAGCGCGCCGACGAAGCCCTCAAGCAGGCTCAGGCCACGAAGGACTACGAGGGGTTCGGACAGATCGCCGAGAAAGTTTCCGTGGACGACTGGCACGTCATGATGGGCGACCACAAGTGGCTGCACCGGGGGCGCATGCCCGAAGCCGTGGAGAAAGTCGTCTTCAGCATGAAGCCCGGCGAGGTCAGCGGCATTATCGACGCCGGCGACTCCTACTGTATTGCCCGCGTCAACGGCCGCGAGGATTCGCACCTGGTCGGATTCAACGAAGTGAAGGGGCGGCTGAAACAGGATCTGGAGAAGCAGAAGAAAGATGAATTGCGCGCCGCCTTCGACAAGCGCCTGCGCAAGACGGCCAAGATCGAGGAGTTGTAAGTGAGCTACGGGCTACGGGCTACGAGCTACGAGCTGTGAAGCGAGATGTAGCCATGAAAACAGGGCGTCCAAATCGGATCGGGCTGGTTCTTCTGGGAATTCTGCTCCTGGCGCCTCTCACCTTCGCTCAGCTTCAGGTCGGCGACAACACCACCCTCAAGCTCAACGGCATGGCTGGCCTCGGTTGGACCGGAACTTACGACGGCAACAGTTTGAACAGCCTGACCTACGGCTTCTCCGGCAACCTGACCGGCGACTACTACGACGAGCGCTTTCTCAACTGGTCCATCAATCCTTACCTCAACCAATCGAGATTGAATTCCAATTTCAATTCCACCTCCAGCGCTACCGGGGTAAGTGCCCTGGCCAATTTTCTCAGCAGCAGCCGCACGCCGATGCAATTCACTTATCAGCGGGACCACAATGCCGAAGGCACCTTCAATGTCCCGGGTTCGACCGGCAGCTACCGCACCGTCGGCGATGACCAAAGCGTCGGCGTGACGGCCTCGTACCTGCCCGAAGACTGGCCTTCGATCCAAGGCAATTTTTCTCATTCCGGTTCCAGTTACGAAGTCATTGGCAATCCCGGAGGGGGTTCGGCGCATGCGGCGGCGTTTGGCCTGAGTTCCGCATACGAAGTTTTCGACACGAGGCTTTCCGGGTCTTATACGAAATCCTACGGCAGCAGTGAAAGTCCGCTGCTGGGCCAGCAGGGGGGTACGCTCAAGACCGACAACAGCCAGGACAGCCTGCAGTTCGGCGCCAATCGCCGCCTGAGCAGTTGGAGCAGTGGAAGTTTCAACTTCGGACGCTCCCACCTGAACGCCGACTATGTCGGCGCCCGGACCAACGCCACCTTCAATACCATCAGCGGCCTGTTGTCCGCCCAGGCAACCAAGCGTCTGTCCTTTAATTTTCACGCTAACTACAGCAGCAACCTGAGCGCCCAGTTCCTCTCCGAGGTCTTCAACGGCAGCAAGGCCGCAAACGGGGAAACGAAAGGCCTGAGTTTCACCTCCAGCTATCTCAACTACGGCGTGACCTCGGGCTACAATATCGCGCGCGATCTGACCGCGACCGGCAGCATCAACCACCAGGTGCAGGGCCAGCCCGGCTTCCCCGATGTGTCCAGCACCATCATGAATGCCGGCCTCACCTGGTCGCACCAGGTGCTGGGCGGGAGCCTCGGGGCGCACTACGGAATTGCGCACTACTTCTCCCCATTGCAGGTTCGCACCAACAACCAGACCGTGACCAAGGACTCCACCTTCACCGGTCAGAATGCTGCCGTATCCTATGGGCGGACCTTCTTTGGCTTCGCGACCAGTGGGTCCTTCTCTTATGGCCGCAGCCTGACCACTCTGCTGGTGGGCTACGTCCAGAACAACTACAGCGCCAACGGCAGCGTCTCCCGCAACGTCAGGAACTGGAACGTCGCCGTGAGCGGCTCCTACAGCAACGCGCACATCGAGCACATCACCGTCACCGACTCCTCCAACCAAAGCTATGCGGCTTCGCTCTCCCACAAGTCTCTCGGTTTGAGCGCCAACTACTCGCGCGGGAATGGGTCGGGCTTGCAGGTGGGAAGCAACATCATCCCGAACCCCGGGCCCGGGCCATTGCCCCTGGTGCTCTTCAGTGGAGAATCCTACGGCGGCGGATTGAGCTACCGTCCCGTCCGGCGCTGGACCGTCAGCAGTACGTTCACGAAACTGAAATACAATACGTTGAACCTGGGCCAGAATTCGAACAACACCAGCGAGCAGTTTTTCCTGCGCTCCGATTATCATTTCCGCCAGATGTACTTTAACTTCGGTTACAGTCATCTGACTCAGGGCTTCGGCGTCGGCCCGGCCCGGCCGGCCACCATCGACACAGTTTTCTTCGGGGTTTCCAGGCGCTTTGACATCTTCTAAACCAGGCCGGATTCTGCATTGCAACCGATGGACCGCGCTGCTCGCAGCGGGGCTGCTCTGCGCCACCGCTGTCCTCGCCAAGCCCGGTAAGAAGACCACTCCCCCTCCAGTCGTCGCCGATGTTCCCGTGCTCTCCCTTGAAGGGGGACGCCAACTCGCCTATGAACGCATGTTCTCCACGGAGCGCGAGGTGAAGCTCAAGCGCGGTTTCTGGACGCGCGTCCTCGATATCGTGGCCGGCGCTCCCGACTACCACCAGATGATCCGTCCCTACAGCGTGGTGGCCGACTCGCACGGGCGCATCATCGTGACCGATCCGGGCATTGCCGGCATCCACGTCTTCGACTTCGAGAAGCAGAAATACAAGTTCCTCACCCGCGAAAACGGGAAAGACGAGTTGAAGTCGCCGCAGTGCGTCGCCGTGGACGCCCAGGACAACATTTACGTCACCGATTCTGAAACGGGCAGAATCCTGGTGTGGGACGCGAACCTGAAATACCGCCGCGCCCTCGGCAGCCTGAAGGGTGGCGAAGGCTACTTCAAACGCCCGACCGGCATCGCCGTGGATTCCTCCGCCCAGCGCATCTACGTCTCCGACACCACCCGGCACAAAGTCTTCGTTCTCGACATGAATGGCAACGTGGTGCAGACCATCGGCCGCAATGGCGCCGCCATCGGCGAGTTCAACTTCCCCACCGAGCTGCGCCTGCATGGCAACGAATTGATGGTGGTGGACGCCATGAACTTCCGCGTGCAGGTCTTCGACCGCTCCGGACAATTCCTCTACGGCATCGGGAAGATCGGCGAAATCAGCGGCACCATGTATCGCCCCAAGGGTGTCGCCGTGGACAGCGAAGGCGACATCTACGTGGTGGATGGAATTTTCGACACTGTGCAGGCCTTCAGCCGCAAGGGCGAACTGCTTTATTACTTCGGCAAGACCGGCAACGGCCCGGCGGAGTTCCAGTTGCCGACCGGCTTGTTCATCGATCGCAGCGACCGTATTTACGTCGTCGATTCTTTCAACCACCGCGTCGAAGTCTTCAAGTATTCCGCCGTTTCAAAGCAAGGAAGCGGAGGTGGACATTGAGAAGCCATGCACTCCGCGCCCTTCATCTATGCATGCTGCTGGCCGCGTGCTCGGCCTGGGGACAGCTGGGCGGCGATGCGCTCGGCACGCACGACCTTACGCCCAGCGGGACCGGGCCAGTCAAAGGCAACCTCTCCAATTCCTGCCTCTATTGCCACGCTCCGCATGGCGCGCTGTCGAGTCCCACCCCGCTCTGGAACCATAAGTTGTCCATGCAGACTTACAACTTCTACAGCAGCACGACCTATCGCCAGACTGCCATTCAGCCCGGACTCAACAGCCCCAGCAAGCTCTGCCTGAGCTGTCACGACGGGACCGTAGCGCCGGGGCAAACCGTGGTCTTCGGGCTGATTTCGACGACCGGCAACATGAAGTCAACGTCGGTGTTCGGCACCGACCTGAAAAGCTCACACCCGTTCAGCCTGCAGACGCCGCTGGTAGATACGCCGAACGTGAACGTGCTGCTGTTCGGCACCCCGGGAACGACCGCCGATCCGAAAGTCCGGCTGATCAACGGCACCATCGAGTGCACCACCTGCCATGAGCCGCACTTCCAGAACATCGACAAAGTGCTGCCGCTGTTCCTGGTGCGCGACAGCTCCAGCTCGCTGCTTTGCCTGGCGTGCCACGATCCGTCGCGGGTGGTGAACGGCCAGACCAATTTCCTGGCGGGATGGACGGGGAGCATCCATGCCATCGCCGCCAACACCACTTCCAACACTCCGTATGTCGGCGGCTACAGCACCGTGGCCCAGAACGGCTGCAACAGCTGCCACATGCCGCATAACGCTTCCGGACCGGTGCGCCTGTTACGCGGTCCGAATGAGCAGGACTGCGCCGCGTGCCATGCCGGAACGAATCTTCAGCCCGCCATCTTGAACGTGTACAGCGAGTTTGCCAATCTGGGATCGCATCCGGCGCCGGCCGCCAACAATCTGCACGACCGCGCCGAGGCTGCGCTGCTCAATAACAACCGGCACGCGACTTGCGCCGATTGCCACAATCCGCATGCCTCGCAGCAGACTACCGCCTTCAACAACCCGCCGGCGATCCGGCCGTCGCAGAACGGGACGGTGGGAATCAGCGCAGTGGATGGGACGACGGCCGTCAATCCGGCAGTCAATCAATTCGAGAGCTGCCTGCGTTGCCACGGGACGAGCACCGGCAAAACCGTCAACGCCCAGCTCTTTGGCTATCTGCCCACCCGGCTCGTGTCCTCGGGCGACCCGCTGAATGTGATTCCCCAGTTTGCCTTGACTTCGACCTCCAGCCATCCCGTCACCCATAATCGCAGCAGCACGCTTCCCCAGCCCAGCCTGCGCTCGCAGATGATGCAGCTCGACGGAACCACACTGGGCCGAGCCATGGGGACGCGCATCTTCTGCACCGATTGCCACAACGCCGACGATAACCGCGAGTTCGGCGGATCCGGCCCAAACGGCCCGCACGGCTCCAACTGGACACACATCCTGGAGCGGCGCTATGAAATGAGCCAAACCACCTCTCCGGGTGGCCCGATCACCAACCGGTTTCCGAATCCGGACCTGACAGTTGCCGGCCCCTACGGGCTGTGCGCCAAGTGTCACGACCTGAACCAAGTGGTAGCGAACACCAGCTTTGAGGAACACGACAGGCACATCGTCCACGTGGGGGCCTCCTGCTCGGTGTGCCACACCGCGCACGGCATGGGCGGGGTGAACGCAAACGTTTCCGGTGATCGGCTGGTGAACTTCGATATCAACGTCGTGGCGGCCAACGGCACCAAACCGATTTCCTACAATCGCGCCACCGGCTGCGTTCTGGCTTGCCACAATAGACGGCATTAATGGCGGCTAGGGACGAAAAAGGGCCTGCAGAAATGAATTCCACCCCTCGCCTCGCTGTCGCTGGAATCAGCCGGCCCGAACGCGGAACCGCGCGGGGATCTATTCGCTCACCACTCTGGTTGCGGCGTTCCTGTTGTTTCAAGTTGAATTTATTCTGAGCGCCTACGTTCTGCCCTGGACGACCACACTGAACGCCAAGGTTCGCCAAGGACGCGGAGAAAGACTTGAACCACAGGGAGCACCGGGGATCACAGGGGGGAATCCTCCGGTGCAATCGGGCAGGAGAATGCAATCCTGGTGATTTTCAGGGCAGCAGAGAAGGCCAGGGAGGAAAGCCGGGCTGATTACCGAAGTGATTCTTCGGGAACTGCCTTCGGTTACCCCCGTTCGTGATCCGGGCCCTTGCGTTGATTCTGTAAGAAGGTGGAGACTACTTCCGTATTGTGTCCGCATTGTGTTCCGACACTCCTCGAGAAGGAGGCAGATCACTCGATGCTCCGGATCGTCACCAATCGAATTCTGCTGCTGGCTTTCTTCTATTTCGCTTGTGCGGCAACGGCCCGGGGCACATCGGATCCCCTGGGGCCGCACAATGTGGAGGGACACGGTTGCGTTCCCTGCCACGTGCCGAGCGCGATCTATCCCGAGGCGATCAGTTCGGAGCCTGCGGAAGTTTTCTGGACGCGCGAGAGTGCGACTCCAGAACTGACGGGCGGGGCGGGCTCGATCACTCCTGAACGGCCCCTCTTCCACACCTTCGTGTGTCTTACGTGCCATGACGGCTCGCTGGCCAGAATTGGCTTGATGGGCAGGCGGTTCGATCGGGGAAAAGGCATCGAACCGGCGACGGATCTGGAACTGGCGCGCACCAACCACGCCCACCCGGTGCACGTGCCGTATCTTCCCAATGATGGTTGTGACGTTTCGTCTCCAAACTGCAATCCGGATCACTGGCCCAGCCAGGTCGATCCCAGCGGCGCGCTGACCTGGGTAGGAGACAAGTTCTCGGAATACTTTGACACGATTTACGGCCGTCCGGTTCGCTTCTATCCGACCGCGGAGAGCGGAGGCCAGGCGATGGTGGAGTGCTCGACTTGCCACAATCCGCACTCGATGCAGGCCGCGCAGTACAAGCTGCAAGGGAAGATCCAGGTGAAGCCGTCGCAGGCTTTTCTGCGGGGATGGTACGAGACCCAGGGCAAGAACAGCGACACCGTGTCGAAATTCTGCCGGTCGTGCCATTACAGCCAGGCAGGAAATTTTGTCAATATGCGGGAGACGCTGGAGTAGATTCTGAGAGTTTTGAGTTGCACGTTGCGCGTTTCGGACGAGCGTGCGTGAGAGCTGTCGTCTCGCGTCCCGGAGGGACAAGCTAGCTTAGCCCCGCGCTTCAGCGCGGGGTAAGGTGGATCGATGAGCGAGTCCCGGAGGGACGACCCACTGCCGAAAACTATTCCGGTAGCGGTTTGGCGGGCGTTCCAGGCTTCACGTTAGAGTGTTTCTTAGCCTGCGCCATCAGCTGTTCGACTTTGTCTTTTGCTTCGTAGTTGGGATTCGTCGCCAGCAGTTTCTGCCACGCGGCCACCGCGCCGTCCACATCCATCTTGCCCTGCCATTTCACAATGCCGAGGTTGAAGAGCGCGTTCGCCTTGTTGGGCTCGTACTTGAGCGCCTGGTTGAATTGTTCAATGGCGCCGTCGGCGTTGCCCAGATACCACATGGCAGTGCCGAGGTCGGTGCGCACGCTCGCGTTCTCGGGGGCAATCTTCAGCGCCCGGCCGTAGTAGTCGATGGCGGTCGGATACTGATGGGTATCGTAGTAAACGTTGCCGATCTCCGCCAGGAGTCCGGCATTGTTCGCATCGGACTTGAGTTTTTCGAGCAACGGCGCGGCCTGGGTGTCGGCCATCTGTTTCATCTGGGCGGGGCTGGGAACTGGCTGGCCGCCCATGCCGGATGGCGCTGTGGCGTTGGCGCTCTCCACCGGCCCGCTGGCCACTGGTGCTTGCGATCCACGGATGAACCAGCCGCCCGCGATGCCAATCAGCAGGCAAACCACGGCGAGGGTATAGGCTTGAACGCTAGTCCACTGGTCGGCGGTCTTGTTCGTGTCAGTCATGGTATGAGTACTCCGTTGTTGGTAAACCCAGTCGTTGGTCGTTCGTCGTTAGTCGTTCGCGATTCCCCTCGCCCTAGCCACACTGCCAATCATCAATCACGGACCCTGATCCCGCGAGCCCAGCGACCAGCGACGAACGACTAACTACTCTCCTGCTTGGCCTGAGCGATCAGCTTGTCAACTGCGGCTTTGCGGTCGGCG
>JACQDD010000120.1 GCA_016201265.1 Terriglobales bacterium
ATCAGGTCGCGCTCGGAGAAAATACCGACCAGTTGGCCGCCCTGGAGAACCGGAACCGCCCCAATATTGCGATTCACCATCATCGCGGCGACTTCGAGCACGGTCTGATGCATCTCGGCGGACACGGTCACTTGATTCTTGAGCAAATCACGGATCAACATTTGCGCCTCCCCATGACATACGCCAGCCGACGAGTTGGGCCAGCGGGCAACACCTGGATGGCTTCGAACAGAGGAAGCAAAGCCTTGTTACGCCCACATCCGGGCGGAGTATATGTCGAAACCCGCCGCGGGAAAAGAAAAAATTGCACGGGCGCAAGCTTTCAGACAGTCGGCTGTCAGCTCTCCGCTGTCAGGATGGCGAAACGCGCGTGTGAGCGACCAGTTTTCTCGAGAGCTGAAGAGGCCCTAACTGTCGGCTTGCGTGCCGAGCGCGATGACGTAGGATCGTGCCGCAAGATCGGGCGGCAACTGGGAGCGGTCGCGCGCGGTAACGATCACGTTGTAGTCTTCACTGGCGCGGAGGCGTTCGAAGACCGAGGTCGCCTCCTGCGGTTCCACGAGAGCCAGGTAGTGGAGAAAGGCGAACACGTCGGGAGTAGGCTCCAGTCCGGGAGCTACGTAGGAAATCTCGACATCCTCGTGGTGAAAATGCCAGCCCAAGGATGCCGCCAGTTGAACCGCGCGCTCGTAAAGCGAGACCGCGAGGACACCGGGCAAGGGGTTATCGAAAACGATCCGCAGCTTACGCTCGTCTTCGCGGCTGAATTCGCGCACTTTGAGCGCGCCCGTGCGGGCAGTGGCTTTCCAGTCCACGTGGCGGGCGGAGTCTTCCGGCATGTACTCGCGGATGCGATAGAGATCGTAGCCGCGACCGCGCACAAAAGTTTCGAACTCTCCGGTGACCATGGGAAGAACTTCGAAGAATTCCTGCGGCGGTTCGACGGCAGGATACACGATCACTTCGCGCGCCAGGGCAATCCGGCGCGTCTTGAGCAGGAAGGCAAAGGGAAAGCGGGTGGCCAGGCCGAAGTCCTTCTCGCGGTAACAGCCGCGGGCCGGAAAGCTCATCTCCAGGTCGGCGAGGAGTTCCTGTCCGGCGGCAAGAAATGGGAAATAAACACACTGTTGGAGGATCGGCTTGTCGGGATTCTCCAGCACGCGGCGCAGGCGGCGATCGGGAACCCGGAGCCACTGGCTCTCCGCCGGACGATTGCTAGGCAGCCCCAGCGTGTACGGCTCCCAACGCCATCGTTTCGTGGCCTTGCGCTTGGAGGGCACGACGCGTACGGAAAACGAGGGCAGCCAGCGGCTCAGGTTGCGCAACAGCAAGCGCGCCAACATGGGGCGGCCGGCAAAGACGTGCTCCGGGAGATGGACATCCAGTTCCAGGTGGCGCAGAACCAGAGCCGAGGCAATCCCGGAAACCAGAATGGCGGATAAAAGGGCGGCGACGACGATGTAGAGCAGGTTGTTTCCGGTGTTGATGGCGGCAATCCCGATGACCACCGTGATCGCCATGTAGACCAGGCCGGGGCGCGTGACTTCGTAGTCCATGGCGTCGCGGACACGCGCGGCCACCACCTGGCGCGCCAAGTAGGGCACGGTGGTGAGGCCGACCAGGGTGGCCAGCAACAGCGCGGCCGACGCCAGAATGATAGTGGTCCAGATATTGCCCGACTCGCGTGAGACAGTCGAAAACAAGGCGGCGCCGAAAGCCAGCACCAAGCCCACGATCGCGATCAGGAATCTTACCCAGACCTGGGAAAGCCCGAGGTGCGGCAGGCCCGGCGTGGCGAGCGGATTCGGCGCCGCTTTGACGCTCACTGGCTTTCCTCTGGCTGGTAAACGCGCCGCCACCAGCAGGTAGCTTTTTCCCGGGCACGATCCGACATGGTCGCGATCCTGGGGAAGCGCGCTCGCACCTTGCCGAGCAAGTGATGGGCCCACACGTACTCGCTGGAAAGAATGGTCAAGCCGATCAGGAGGAACAGAATTCCCTGCATGATGGGCAAGAACAGGCCGACAATGCCGAGCAGAATGAACGCCCAGCCGACCACCAGCGCCAACGCCTTTTTCACCGCGGGAGTCATGCTTCTCTCAGCATATGATGCGCGGGCGGGGGGTGAAAGTGACGGAAGATTACGTCTTAGCGATTTTCGGGGCGTTCGCGGCGGCGCTTCCGCCAGAAAAACAGGATGAGGACCAGAGCAATGGCGGCCACCGTCAGATTGAAGCGCCCAATGACGCGCTCCAGTATGGCCCAATGTCTCCCAAACAAGTAGCCGACGGTGGCAATCACCGTGACCCAAACGGCAGCGCCCAGCAGGTTGAAGATGGCAAACGCCCTCCAAGGCATGCGCAGGGCGCCCGCCATGGGGCCGGCGAAAATGCGGAGTCCAAAAATGAAGCGGGCGAAGAAGATGGTGGCAGCGCCGTAACGCGCGAACAGTCTTTCGCCGCGTTCGATGGAGTCACGGGGAATGCGGAAGATGTGCTGATAGCGCTCAAGCAGAGGACGTCCGCCATGACGGCCGATGGCGTACCCCAGGTTGTCGCCGATGGTGGCGGCACAGGTGCCCACCAGAATGATCCAGCCCAGATGCAATTGGTGTTCGGAATAGGCCAGGAAGCTGGCGAGCAGGAGGGTGGTCTCACCGGGTACAGGGATGCCGGCGTTCTCACACAACAACGCCAAGGCTACGGCCCAGTAGCCGTAGTTGACGATGAAGGCGCGGAGAGCGTCGAAGATGGCATGCCCCATTCCGAACAAGTGTAGCGCCGACGCTACATACCTGAGATCAGGAAGTCGATCAGTGCGCGGTTGAATTCCTCGGGCGCTTCCTCGTAGGGCAAATGACCGATGCCCTGGAATGCTACCAGGCGGCTCTTGCGGAAATTTTGGCCCAGCAGCTCTGCCGAGCGGAAAGAGACTGCGCGGTCGCGCGTGCCCCACATCAGCAGGGTTGGATAGTCGCGGATCCTGGGCAAGATCTGCTCCAGTTCAGCGAGGTCTGCCTTCCACGTCCTGACGATCCGCTGTGCATGGTGAAACGCCTGGTTCTGGCGCACGGGCAAGCGGTAGCCTTCGAGCGAATCGGGTGGAATTTTCGCTCCGTCACCAAACAGGCGACGCAGCCACAGATAGTCGAGGACCCGCCAGCGCTCGATGGTGTGGCGGAACAGGACGGAGCCGAAATCTCCACCTACGAACGGGGCCAGCCATCTTCCATGCCGTGACCAGGGATTGACGGGGGCAACCAGCACAAGACGCTTGAGGCGAGTGTCAGGCGTGGAGGCCGCGAGGGCCGCTGCCATCATCGCGATCGCGCCTCCGTGGGAAGTTCCAAGCAGGTCGAAATCCGTGATCCCCAGCGCATCCGCGAATTGCAGCACGCGCCCGGCGGCGCCACGCACGGTGCAGTCCATCCCCGCCGGAGCGGTGGACAGGCCCGCGCCCAGGTTGTCCATCGCATAAACCGTGGCATGCGGGGCGAGGGCGGGGATAGTGAATCTCCAGGAGAAGGAATAGCCCATCAAGCCGTGGACCAGGATGAGGGCGCGGCCCGATCCGGCTTGCAGGTAGCGCATGCGACCGCCCGCCAGGTCGAGCCAGCGCTCGTCCCATGCCGGCGTGCTCGGCCGGATGTGGGTCTCGGCGGGGCCAGGCTTTTCTTCGGTTTTCTGCGTTTCCGTGGGCAACTAAAGTCTCGCGATCGGAGTCTATTTAAGTGATATCGCCTCTGTCGCTTCTGTACGGGGGAGCTGAGTAATCGGCTCCCCCATTTCTCTTGGACCGCGTCTTCGATGGCGCTACGCCGCTGACTCCACGTTCTGCTGTTTCTTGCGTTTCTTGCCCAGCAGTTTTTTCAGCACTCTGATGCCCTTGTCCACGTGCTTCTCTTGCAGCAGGAAGGGCGGCAGGAAGCGCAGGACCGTGTCCTGGGTGGCGTTGAACAATACGCCTTCGGTCAGGCCTTGTTCGACGAGCGGACGCGCCGGTATGTCGAGCACGAGACCCTGGATGAATCCGCGGCCGCGCACTCCTTGCGTTGCCGCGTATTTGTCCACCAGCATCTGGAGTTGTTGCGTCAGGTATGCCCCGACCCGCGCGACGTTTTCGAGGAGCTTCTCTTCCTCCACAATCGCCAGGTATTCGAGGCCGACGCGACAGGCCAGCGGACCGCCCCCGAAAGTCGTGCCGTGCTGGCCGGGCGAAATCGCGGTGGCAAACTGCTCGCGCGCCAGAAACGCTCCCAGCGGCAGGCCCGCGGCGATCGGCTTGGCGATGGCGAGGATGTCGGGGACCACGCCGAAGGTCTGGAAGGCGAACATCGTCCCGGTGCGGCCGAGTCCGCACTGGATCTCGTCAAAGATGAGCGCGGCCTGATGCTGGGCGGCCAAGGCGCGGCACTCGCGCAGGAACTCCTCCGAGCACTCCAGAATGCCGCCTTCGCCGAAGATGGGCTCGAGCACAATAGCGCAGGTATTGCCGTTGATGGCGGCGCGGAGGGCAGCGATGTCGTTCTGCGGGACAAAGGTCACGTCTCCCAGCAGCGGCTCGAAACCTTTGCGGTGCTTCTCCTGGCCGGTCAGGGACAAGGCTCCGAAGGTACGCCCGTGATACGAACCTTCGAGGGCCACCAGCCGGCACTTGGCGTCACCCCCGGCCCTGTGTCCGGCGAGGCGGGCCAGTTTGATGGAACCTTCGATGGCTTCGGTTCCACTGTTCTGGAAAAAGGCACGATCCAATCCCGAAAGCTGGCAAAGGCGCTCGGCCAGCTGTCCCTGATATTCGTTGTAATAGAGATTCGAGAGGTGGATGACCTTGGCGGCCTGATCGCGGATCGCTTTCACAATCCTGGGATGGGCGTGGCCGAGCGCATTGACGCCGATTCCGGAAACGAAGTCGAGGTACCTGTTTCCTTCGAAGTCGAAGACGAAGACGCCCTTCCCCTTCTCCAGGGCGACAGGGTAGCGGTTGTAGGTTTGAAGGAGGTAGCGCTTTTCGAGATCGGTGATTTGCTCAAAGCGGGACATAGCTGAATTGTAAAACGAATGGACGCGGAGGTGGTTGGGGCGACCGGGTCATCAGGACTTGCGGGGCACTTTGGGCATATCGAGGGGCTTCTCCGGATCCAGTCCGGCGGCGGTCATGATCGCCCGTCCGAGCTCTTCGGCTGAAACCAACCCGTCGCCGGCGCGGAGACCACCTTCTTCCGTTTCCGCGCTGGTGCGAGCAATGAAACGATAGCCTCTTCCCACCACCGTCTGCAGATATTGCGGCTGCTCCGAATTATCTTCGAGCACCATGCGGATCTTGCGGATGGCGGTGTTGATTCCCTGCTCAACGTCAACGAAAACATCCTTGCCCCAGAGGGCGTCGGCAATCTGCTCGCGGGTCACCAACTGTCCCTGCTTTTCAATCAGGAACATGAGCAGCTGCAAGGGCAAGCCCTCGAGCTTTAAGGGACGGCCCCGCCGGGACAGTTGAAAGCGGCCAAAATCCAGCAGGAAATCGTCGAAACAAACCTTCTTTTCAGGCACAGAAACGTCCTCTTACCCTCTCGGCCAGTGTCAGGAGATTCTGTTATGGCGCTGCGGCCCTGTCAAGCCAACGGCCGGGCCCTAGTGGTGAAGCTTATGGTTTTCCTTCGTGGGATTTCGTGTTCTTCGTGGTTGCTTTGGGTCTGCTGGGTGCGGGGCCTGCGAAAAGCAATAACCACGAAGGTCACCCTTCGGCTTCGCTCCAGGGCAGGCTCCGGATCACGAAGGAAGCTCGCGAGGCTGAGGTAGAGGCTCGATCGCAAGAAGCGGATTCTTCAGATCAATTCATATCGCTTCAGATTGCCTCCATGGACGTTTTCTGCAAGCTGGTTCAATATGGCCTCACTTGTTGGGGAACAGAAGCAGTTCTTCACCGAGCTTCCCCTTGATGGAGGTAATTTATGAAAAGCGCAAAGTGGATGCTCCCGGTGACGTTGCTGGTGTTGTCGGGCCTGATGGTGGCGCAGTCGCTGACCAATTCGACGGTTGTGGCCCAGGTCCCGTTTGATTTCATGGTGAACAACAAAATCATTCCTGCTGGCGAATGCGTGGTTGGTTCAGCGGGGTACATGAATGAACATGTTTTGACGATTCGCAACTTCGACGCTCGGAAAGGCGCGCTCAGCCAGTCGGCCCGGGCGGAGACGGCAAAACCCGCCGCCAGCACTGTGCTGGTTTTCAAGCGGTACGGAGATAGCTACTTCTTATCGAGCATCCGGCTCGAAGGCAGCAACTGGACGTACCAGCTGCCGGAGAACCGGGCAGAAGCTGAGTTACGCGCTCAGAACGTGACCGCTTCAGAACGAACTTTGCTCGCCTCGCTCAAGTAGTTTGGTGAGCTAAGCATGGGGGGTTCGGGAATTCGGGGGAAAGTTTCCGAATCCTCCATTTCGACCACGAGTTTTCGGGGGGTTCCTGACCATCCACAGCACGCATCACCCGCACACCTCATCCCATTCCCACCCCGCCTTTAAGCTCCGCAGGTTCCCTTCCAGGAAAACAGGAACACCCCCACTTTAGGTCGTCCGAGGCCGGCCTGCACCCCGCTGCCGAGCGATACCAAAAAACGGAAATTACATTCCATAATCCATAGCGATTGCTCGGAATCGCCTCTATAATTGCGGAAGTGGTTATGGAGAAGGGACTTATTTGTACGGAGAATCACAGATCGTGGCAGTGAAGTTGCATGAGACTGCACAGCGGCGAATTTCTGGACACGCCGCAGCGCCACCGCCCCAGCTCATGAACCGCGAATTCCAGGCCCGCTTTACCGCTATCCTACTGGGGCTGCTAACCGTGGCGGCCGTGGTCTTCTCCGGCTACAACTACAAAGCTGAACGCCAGTACACTGCCCCGTACGACGGGGTCTGGTGGCTGGAGCGCGGCGGTCACCTGGTGGCGGACCGGCTAGATCCCAATGGCCCGGCGGCGCGGGCCGGCATCCGCAGCGGGGACTCCGTGGTCAGCATCAATAGCCGCAAGGTGGAGACTTCGGCCGGCCTGACGCGTCAGCTCTACTATTCGGGCGTTTGGTCGAAGGCGACCTACTCGCTGGTTCGCGGCTCGGTTCCGGTGGATGTCGAGGTGGTGTTGGCCCCGGCCGACCGTTCCATGAACGATTGGCTGCGGCTGATCGCGCTGATCTACCTCGGCATCGGGTTGTACGTACTGTTGCGGCGCTGGACGGCAGTGGGTTCGACCCACTTCTACATTTTCTGTTTGGTGTCGTTCGTCTTCTACGCCTTCCACTACACCGGCAAGTTCAATGAATTCGACTGGACGGTTTACTGGTGTAACGAAGTGGCGTGGCTGCTGCAAGCGGCGATGTTCCTGCACTTCGTGCTGACGTTCCCGGAGCGGCGCGGGTTTGTCGCCCGAAACCGGTGGGCGATTCCGCTGCTGTATCTGCCGGGAGCGATGCTGCTAGGAATCCAGGTTCTGGCGATCCGATACTTTCAGGCCAGCGAGCGGCTGCGGTGGAACCTGGATCGCCTGCACTGGGGATATTCCACGTTGCTCTTCGTGGCCGCAGCTTTCGTACTGGTGCACAGTTATCAGCGCGCCAGCAGTCCGATTCTCCGGCAGCAGTTGAAGTGGATTACGCGCGGCACGATTCTCGCCATCGCGCCGTTCACGCTGTTTTATGTTCTGCCGTACCTGTTCGGGTCGATGCCGACGCTGAGCATGAAAGTGTCGGTGCTGTCGCTGGGGCTGCTGCCGCTGACCTTCGGGTACGCCATCTTCCGCTATCGGCTGATGGACGTGGACCTGATCTTCAAACGCGGCATGGCCTATACCCTGGCAGCCGCGGCTATCGTCGCAGCGTACTTTGCCGGCGTGGCCGCCATCGCAGAGCTGGTCCACACGCGCGTGCCCAGCTCCGGGCCCTACGGGTTGATGCTAGCCATTGTGGTCACGGCGCTCTTGTTCGACCCGGTACGGAAATGGATTCAGGACAAGCTCGATCAGTTCTTCTACCGCACGCGCTACGACTACCGCCGCACGCTGATCGAATTCGGCCGCGAGCTGAGCTCGGAGACCGATCTCGACAAGATGCTGGCTTCGGTGGTGGACCGGCTGGCGCGCACGCTGTTGGTAGACCGGATGGTCATCTTCCTGGCCAACAGCGATTCTTCACGCTTTGAGCTGGCCAAGTCGTTCGGGCTGGCCCATGTCACCGGCCTGGATCTCTCATTCCTGACGAAACCTCGGATTGAGGATGCCGCGGGGCACATCTTCTTCGAGAACACGCACCAGGTGCCGCGGGAAACTCCGGCGGCACAGGAAGCCATCGGACGGCTGGATCTGAACTACTACATTCCCTGCCACGCGCAGCAGAAGACCATTGCGTTCCTCGGACTGGGCAAGACGATGGACGGCGATTTCCTTTCCAGCGAAGACGTGGAATTGCTGGAAACGCTGGCGGGATACATCGGCATCGCGATCCAGAACGGCCGCCTGTATGCATCGCTGGAACAGAAAGTCACCGAGTACGAGCGGTTGAAGGACTTCAACGAGAACATTGTCGAGTCCATTAACGTAGGCGTGCTGGCGGTGGATCTGCAGGACCGGGTCGAGTCCTGGAACTCGCAGATGGAAGTGATGTATGCGCTGCCGCGGTGGCAGGCGGTGGGGCGTTCGCTGAGCGAGGTGTTCCCCGCCGCATTTGTCGAAGAGTTCTATCGTGTTCGCCAGAATCCGGGCATCCACAATCTCTACAAATTCCGCATGGGAACGCCCACCGGCGAATGGCGAACCGTGAATGTTGCGATCGCGCCGCTGGTCACGCGCAAGTTCCACGTGGTCGGGCGCCTGGTGATCATGGACGACATCACCGAAAGAATGGAGCTCGAGGCCCAGCTTTCGCAGGCCGACAAGCTCTCTTCGATCGGTCTGCTGGCCGCGGGCGTGGCGCACGAAGTGAATACGCCGCTGGCCGTGATTTCGTCTTACACCCAGATGCTGGCGAAGCAGTTGCAGTCGGATTCGCAAAAGGCCGGGCTGCTGGAGAAGATCACCAAGCAGACGTTCCGAGCGTCAGAGATCGTTAACAACCTGCTGAACTTTTCCCGCACCACCGGAACCGAGTTCACGGAAATCAGTCTCAACAAGGTGATCGGCGACACGCTGGCGCTACTGGAACATCAGTTCAGAGTGGCGCACGTCCAGGTGGAGAGCGATCTCGAACTCAGCCTGCCCGCGATCCAGGGGAACGCCGGGCGGCTACAGCAGGTTTTCCTGAACCTGTTCCTGAACGCCAAGGACGCGATGAGCGGGGGCGGAACTCTGCGGGTAACGACGGAGAACGGTGACTTTGTCAGCGTGCGCGTTTCCGACACCGGCAGCGGCATCGCCCAGGAACATATCCACCGCATCTACGACCCCTTCTTCACGACGAAAACGGCGCCCGCCGAGGGCCAGAATCGCGGCACCGGTCTTGGGCTTTCGGTCACCTACGGCATCATCCAGGAGCATGCGGGCAAGATCCGCGTGGATAGCCGTCCGGGGGAAGGAACAACTTTCACCCTGGATTTCCCCTTGATCAGGAAGGCAGTCCATGTCTGAAGCTGCGGTGATATCGCGTCGGAGCATGCCGGAGAGCGTTCCGGATAGCCTGGGTCGCGTCCTCGTGATTGATGACGAGGCGGAAATCCGGGAGTCGCTGGAGACGCTGCTCCAAATGGAGGGCTATGTGGTGTCGAGCGCGGCTACGGGCCGCGAAGGAATAGCGCAGATCGGCGAGCGCACCTTCGATGTCGTGCTGCTCGACCTGGCCCTGCCCGACAAGAACGGCATGGATGTGTTGGCCGAGATTCGCATGGTCAATCCGCAGCAGGCGGTCATCATGATCACCGCCTATGGCACGGTCGAGAATGCGGTGCGGGCCATGCAGTGCGGCGCGTCTAACTTCATTCAAAAACCCTGGGATAACGAGAAGTTGCTGGCCGACGTGCGCGCGGCCGTCGCCCGCCAAAGAGCGGAAGAAGAAAACATCCAGCTCAAGCGCGCGCTCAAGCAGCGCTACGACTTTGAAAACATCGTGGGCAAGAGCGAGGCCATGCTGAAGATTTTTGACCTCGTCGCTCAGGTGGCCCCTAGCCGCTCGACGGTGATGTTGCAGGGCGAAAGTGGAACGGGCAAGGAAGTGATCGCCAAGGCGATCCATCTGCATTCGGCGCGGCGCGACCGGCCCTTTGTGCCGGTCAACGCCGGTTCCATGCCGCCCGACCTGCTGGAATCCACGCTGTTCGGGCA
The DNA here is from genome assembly GCA_016201265.1 of Terriglobales bacterium. Taxonomy (GTDB): domain Bacteria; phylum Acidobacteriota; class Terriglobia; order Terriglobales; family Acidobacteriaceae; genus Acidiflorens. The sequence continues at coordinate 10,302 of JACQDD010000120.1, forward strand.
CGTCAAAGGCGCTTTCACGAGCGCGATCGCGTCCAAGAAGGGACTGTTCGAGGTAGCGGACCGGGGCACGCTATTCCTGGATGAAATCGGCACGATGAGCCCGGACACGCAGAGCAAAATTCTGCGCGTGCTGCAGGATCGCAAGTTTATGCACCTCGGCGGCGTGCAGGAAATGCAGGTGGACGTGCGCATCATTGCCGCCACCAACGTGGATCTTCGCCAGATGGTGCGCGAAGGCCGTTTTCGCGAGGACTTGTTCTACCGCCTCAACGTGATCACAATTGACCTGCCACCTTTGCGGCAGCGGAGGGAAGACATCCCGCTGCTGGTGGACCACTTCCTCAAGAAATACTCCGAGGAGAACGACCGCCCGCGGCGCCGTGTCACCACCGAAGCCCTACGCCCGTTGCTGACTTATCCCTGGCCGGGCAATGTTCGCGAACTGGAAAATGTCGTAGAGCGCGCCGTGGTCTTGTCTTCCAGCACAGAGATCGGACTCGACCTTTTGCCTGACCACATCGTAGGGCGGGGTACGCCGGTTCCGACCTTAGACGCCGATCCGGGCGCCTCCCTGTTCGACATCATGGAAGACTGCGAGCGCCGCATCATCATGGACATGCTGGAGAAGAGCGGCTGGAATCAGACCGAAGCCGCGGAGCGTTTCCACGTGCCGCTTTCCACGCTCAATCAGAAAATCAAGCGGCTGAATATCGAGATATCAAGAAGAAGACCAACCGGGAGTAGGCCAAGAGCTTTAACGCAGAGAGCGCAGAGAAAGCCGCAGAGAACGCGGGGCATATCCCGTTTGGAGCGGTCCCTTCATGCAGACCGCAGCACAAGCCCAGCCACCGCGGCGCACGCGATCAGAATCGGCTCCGGAACTTTCCACCGAAACAGGATGGCGAGGCTTACCGCGCAGATCACAATCGTCGGCAGGTCATAAACCGAACGCCGGGCGAGCACGACTACGGCGCCGGCAATCGCCCCGGTTGCTGCCGCGGTCACGCCGCGCACGAACGCGTTTAACTGAGGGTTCTTGGCCCAGCGTTTGTACGAGGGCGCCAGCAGTATGACGACGAGATAGACGGGTAAGAATATTCCGAGCGCGGCCGCGGTTGCACCTGCCACCCCGGCCACCAGGTATCCGATGAAGGCCACGGTAATCACGACCGGCCCGGGCGTTATCATCGCTACGGCGACCGCATCCACGAACTGATGGTCGGTCAGCCAGTGATGGCCTTGCACCACCCCACCGTAGAGAAATGGCACGACGGCGAGGCCGCTGCCGAATACGAACATCCCGGCCTTGGCGAAATAGAAAAAAATCTGCAACAGGGTGCTGCTCACTCCGAATATTCCCAATACCCCTGGCGTGAACAGTAACGACATCGTGCTTCTGGCTTGTACGCGGCTGGGAAAGGCCTTGACCAGCAACGCAACAACTCCTCCAAGCAGGAAGAGCCAGATGATCTCTTGCGAAGTCCATGCGGTCGAGATGGCGAGGACGGCAAAGATCCCCCACAGCAATTTGTCTTTCCCCAGTGTGAGCTTGGTGAGTTTGACGGCAGAACGGGCGATAATCCCGATCACGGCTGCGCCGATTCCGTAGAACATCCCTTGCATCCAGGGCAGGCCGCCAAAGCGGACGTAGGCCGCGGAGAGCGCCAACACCATCAGGAAAGAGGGCAGGACAAACGCCACTCCCACGGCAGTAGCACCGAGCACGCCGGCACGAATGTAGCCGAGATAAATGGCGAGTTGCGCGGCCAGCGGGCCGGGCGCGAGTTGCGCGAGAGCAAGACCTTCGACGTAGTCGTCCTTGCTGACCCAGCGGCGCTTGCCGACCAGGTCTTGCTGCATGTGTCCAGCAAGTGCGATGGGGCCGCCGAAGCCCACGGTTCCGAGCCAGAGAAAGTAGCCAACGAAACGAGACAGGGAAACTCTTACTGGCGGATGCACTGCCGGGAGTGATGCAGTTTCATTTTTCATTTTGAGGAGTTTGTATAGTCGAGCGCCGCGCGCAGCCCTTTCGCGAGTTTCACCGCATCGTCATTTGCCCAGAAGTGCATGAAGAACAAGCGAGGCTCTTCCATCAGCATGTGACTATGCAGGGCCGTCACTGCGATGCCGTTCTGCCGCAGGGCTTTCATTACCGGATTGACTTCATTTCCGAGCAGCACGAAATCTCCCGTGATCGCCGCTTTGCCGTTGCCGGTCGGTTGGAAGTTCAGGGCGGTGGCCACACCCATCGACGGCGGAACTGTCATACCCAAGTCAGCGATGGTTTCGGCCCTCGGCACTGCGATCTGAAGAACTCCACCATTGACCTTCCCGTTGTGCCCGAGAATCTGCTCAACCTGTTTCTGATCGAAACCAAGCTCAGCCGGTGGTTGGACTGCGGGGCTGGCATCCGGGCCAGGAGTCTTGGTTAGTGCCACCGCGTCGTGGATCGTCTTCGCCATCTGCACAGCATCGCCGTGACTGGCAATGTGCATGTAGATCACGCGTGGCGACTCTCCAATCAGGTGATTGTGAACAGCCGATTCGTGGATGCCGCCCTCCTGAAGCTTCGCCATCACGGGCTGAACCTCGACCTCCGTGAGAACCAGGTCGCCCATGACCATGGCTCCGCTGCCATCCCGCTTGAATGCCGCCCACGAACCTAATGCGAGTCCTGGCTTGATCTGGACGCCATCAAGGACGACATGAAGGTCTTTCCTGGGCATGGCAAACTTGATAACGTCACCGGGCTGCATTTGGCCCGGACGTCCCATGGCGTCCTCGACCTGCTTCCAGTCACTCGCAGCAGAATTCAGAGCGGAATTGGCTGTCTGCCCTGTCGCCGGAGTTCCGCAGAACAGGGCAATTATTGCGACAGCCGCCGTTGCGAGGCTTCTCCCGCCTCGGACTGACACATTGCTTTGTAGAATGATCGTACGCATGGCCGTATTCTCCGTTTTCCTAAGTCACGAAGCTCAATCGAACATCCAACCCTGCCAACTTTACGAATGGTCATGCCAGGACCGCGCGAAGGGCAACATCATGAGCCCGGGAAAAGATTTCTCCCGTTTCGAATCGCTGTCTTCAAGACCATAGATCACGCTAAGCGCCTGTTCGGTCGGCGTGAAGGTGCGAAAACCACGGTCAAAGAGCGCCAAGATATTCCCGTAATTGGAATCGGTCTGTTCTGGCGCGCGGGAATGATGGATCTTGTGCATATTGGGGGTGGTCCAGACAAGCGACAAGACGCGATCAAGAGGTTGCCAGAACCGAATATTGGCGTGCTCAAATAGCGCGTTTCCCGACGAGAGAAGGCGATAGACGACTACACCGGATGCCGGCAAACCCAGTATCCAAACCGGAATAATGATCCATAGCAAACGCCAGATTCCCTCCATCGGATGCTGCCGAAGCGTGGTGCTCACGTCCAAGAACGGATCGCTGTGATGAATGCTGTGAATGCGCCAAAGCGATGGGATCTTGTGCATGGTTAGATGAGCCAGGTAAGTGAACAGATCGAGCGTCACGACGCTGATCGCGATGAGCGCGGGTAACGGCAGAGCTAGGGGCACAAGCAAGCCTCGTCGCTGGGAGAGGACGAGGGCAATGACCGCCGCCGCTGAACTTAGTCCCCAGTTCAATACCAAGGTGACAGCCGTCAGACCCAGATTGGCGATGAGGCGTCCCCTGCTTCTCTGGTCACGCGCGAAGAGCGGGATGACTAGTTCGACCAAAGAGAGCACTGCCATCAGGCTGAAAAGGAAGATGATGGTGCTGAAGAACTCTCGCGTTGTCATCTCTGATCTCTTTCTTCGCTACCCCGGCCCATCTCCGAGACAACCATCTCAGGCCGCAAACTCCCGAATCTCGCTTTCCGCATAGTCCAAATACCCTCTGTCGTGCAGGATCGAGTTGCCGATCAGCAGCAGCTGTCTGACATTGTTAGTACTCGTCATGGCACCTCCACAGGCTCACGCTAGCGACTCGTACAGGCCTTCGATCAGTTCCATCCCTCGCTTCAGAAGTTCATCGTCGGGTAAGTCTTGCTTTGCCCAGCCCATCAGCACTCGGTCCAGGCCCTGCCCGTCCACGCGGCCGAATTTCTCGTCGCCGAGGTCGGCGTCGTGGATGATCTCGGCGATGCGCTTCACCTTGCTTTCACGGAGCGAGAACTGCTTGCACAGAGTTTCAAACGTGCAGTCTTCTCCACGATGTCCGAAGCCTTGCGGGCAGAACATGTCGAACGGAATGGCATCGGGATGCGCGCCAGGTTCCGCGCCGAAAACGAACCGCGCCTTCGGGTCGATGAACCGCCGGATCAACCAGGCGGACGAAACGCGATCAATTCCCGGGCGAAGCCGCGTGATCCACAAACGGTTGAGATACTCGCCCGCTTTTCGTTTACGATCGCGTCCCAGCTGGGCAGTCGCCGATTCGTCGGCGCGAGCCAGCAAGTTCTCGAGCCGGGCGCGCAACGGACTCCCGAAGAAGTCGATATCCTGAACTTCCAGAAACCGGCGACGCAGCCGATTCAGGCGCCCGGCGGGCCTTCGCGAGGGAGGCAATGCCAGCAACTTCTTCGCCTCGTGCAGCAGCTTCTGGTAGTCGCGCGAGCGAGCTTCCAGAAAGCGCTGTTTCAGCCGTTCCGCTGGCAAGTCATCGAAGGTCTGCGCTTGAACAACTGAGGCTTCCCCCTTGTAGGTACGAATCGTTGCGGCAAGCCACTCCATGCGCTCCTGGTTGACGGCGGAATTGGGCAGAACGTGACCGGAACTACGCAAGGCCAGCATGCCGTAGCGCTGCAGCTTGCGCCAGACCTCAACCCTTTGGCTCGCCCGTTTGGCGGGAAGACTAAAGACGAGGAGGAGCCAGGGCGCTGGGATGCGTTCTTGAGTTACAGTCATTTCTAATATGTTATACATATAACACATTCATTGCAAGAGCGATTTGCACCCGACTTTCCGGCTTCCGGCTCCGACGTCCTTTCGGCGACTGCGCACAGCGAACCGCAGCGGCTAAAGCCGGCGTTGATTCTGCGGCATTTGCGGCACGACTGAAGTCGTGCCCTTCCCAAAATCTGGGTGGGGCCAGAGTTTTTCCGCAGCCGGTGAAGCCGGGCCCTTCCCAAAACCGATTTTTGAAACAGTTCTACTGCTGCCCTCCAACTCTTTTTTCTCCTCTGCTATAGTTTCTGGAACAGATATGGCCCTTGAACTCGAACTGATCTCGCCTTTCGAAGTCGCCAAGGATGCGGTGCTGGCCATTCAGGACTACGCGGTCCTGGCGATGCAATCGCTGGGGAACTTCTTCCGCCGGCCGCGGTACTGGGGCGACATGCTGCAGCAGGCCGATCTGATTGGAGTCGGCTCGCTGCCGATCGTTGTGCTCTCGGGACTCGCGATCGGCGCCCTGCTGGCCCTGAACTCGGCAAGCACGCTGCAGCGATTTGGCGGGATCACGCTCATCGGGCAACTGGTTTCGAATTCCATGGTCACGGAACTGGGTCCGCTGATCACCGGACTCATGGTTTCCGGGCGCAACGCCTCGGGCATGGCCAGCGAACTGGGCTCGATGATCGTGACCGAACAGATTGACGCCATGCGGGCGCTGGGCACCGACCCCAGCAAAAAGCTGGTCACGCCGCGAGTGGCCGCGACGGTTTTCATGCTGTTTTTCCTGACGATCATTGCCGATCTGCTCGGCCTGTTCGGAGGCTATGCCGTCGCCAGCCTGATGTTTGGACTCGACTCCCGCCAGTACTGGAGCAACGCCTGGCAGACTCTGGTTTTTCGCGATGTGTTCATGGGATTGGTGAAGCCGGTTTTGTTCGGATTCATCATCGCCACCATCGGCTGCTACTACGGCATGTCCACGCGCGGGGGCACCCAGGGCGTGGGACGGTCCACCACGCAGGCGGTGGTCACTTCCTCGGTGCTGATTCTGGTGGTCGATTTCTTCGTCACCAAGCTGATCTTCGCGCTGCTCGGTTACCGGTAAACCATGGCGACTCCTACACTGCCGAGCGAGAACCCGGCCGTCCTGCAGGGGGATTCTTCCGCGGGCGCGGTGGTGTTCGACAACGTGGCGCTCGCTTTCGAGGAGAACGTGGTTCTCGACGGCGTCTCGTTCCATTTACCGCGGGGCGAAACCAAGGCTCTGTTCGGCGTGGCCGGTTCCGGCAAAAGCACGATCCTCAAACTCACGTTGGGCCTCCTGAAACCGGACAGCGGAAGAATTTTTCTGCTGGGGGAAGAGGTCACCCGCATGTCAGAACAGGAATTGTTCGACCTGCGGCGGCGCGTGGGGATTGTGTTTCAGGAAAGCGCGCTGTTCGATTCACTCAAAGTGCGCGAAAACGTGGCTTTCCGGTTGATGGAGGAGCACCTCTCGGAGGAAGTGATTGAGGAGCGGGTGCGTGAAGTCTTACGCTTCGTGGAACTGGAGCGGACGTATGACATGTTCCCTTCCGAGCTCTCGGGCGGGATGCGGCGCCGCGTGGCCATCGCGCGCGCGATTATCACGCAACCCGAGGTTCTGCTGTACGACTCGCCCACGGGCGGACTTGATCCTGTGACTTCGAATACGATTGTCGAGCTGATCGTGAAACAACGGGATGTGTACAAGACCAGCGCGCTGCTGGTAACGCATCGGCTGCAGGACGCCTTCACCATGGCCACTCACCAGTTCGACAAGAACAGCAACCAGATGATTAAGTTGCCGAAGGGCCAGCGCTCCGAGGTACCGATGAGCTTTGTGCTGCTGCGCGACGGCAAAATCATCTTCGATGGCGACGCCCGCGAACTGGCTGCTTCGCGCGACCCGTACATTCGGGAATACATCTCGTAGAATTGCAGAGGTCAGAGGTCAGATTGCAGAGGTGAAATCCTTCAGCTCACGGGCCGACGGGTTATGATCTCGGCGGTTCTCTTGATTCCCGACAAACTGCAGATCCCTCGCTTCGCTCGGGATGACAATCCAATTAAGTTTTCGGGTCTGAGATCAGGTTTTACTTCTGCAATCTGACTTCTGACCTCTGCAATCTCACTATTTTTGTCCGCCGGTCGCCGCCTGCTTCATCTGGATGAAGGTCTCTACGTTGGTCTTGTCCACCAGCGAGGAGCCCGTGTCGACAAAGGCCGGAACGGGAGCGAAGCTGTCTTTGGACCAGTCGGTGGTGAGTGAACTCAGTTTGTGGTGGTAAAAATCGTCGAGCACACGTAACCCGACATAAGTCATCGTGTACGGCTTCTGCGAGATGGTGGCGGCGATCACGCCTTTGCGGATCCATTCCAGAGTATCGGGATCGGTATCCATCGCGATCACCACCTTGCCGGTCACCTTGTACGAGTTGAGAACGTTGGCGACCTCTTTGCCAGCCTGGGCTTCCAGGCACACAAACGCGTCGACTTTGTCTTTCTCTTTGCCGAGGATCTCGGTGGTGGTATCAAATGCAACGCGGGGATCGCCGGCGATATCAACTACGCGGGCGATCTTGATCTGAGGGTGGTTGACCAGAGCATCGCGGTAGCCGCGCAGACGGTCCGCCAGGTTCGCTTGCCCGGGCATGGTGAACACGACGACGTTGCCCTTGCCCTTGAGTTCGGCGGCAAGGCGCTGGCCGCCGGCCAGACCGGCCTGGTAGTTGTTCGTTCCGATGAAGAACAGGCGCTTGCTTTCGGGCGCGTCGGAATCAATAGTGATGACGGGAATACCGGCGCCAATCGCGGTGCTAATGCTGTCCTTGAGCAACCTGGCGTCAGCCGCCGAGACCAGGATGCCGGTCGGCTTCTTGGTCAGCGCTTTGTCGAACGCCTCCTTTTCGGCTTTGGGATCGTATTCGTCCGGGCCTACGAAATCCGATCTAACCTTCAGTTGGGAGGCGGACTGGGAAAAACCTGCCCCGGCTGCTTTCCAGTACGGCACCTGGATATTGGCCGAGACGAGAATATAGAGTTCGTCGGCGGAATGCTCGGAACCGCAGGTTATCAGTGGCAGAACAAACAAGAGGACGGAAACGAAGGCGAACAACTGACGCAGGCGAGGCATGGGATCCTCCTTGGGAGCCTGGGTGTGCGGGAACGCTCTTCAGAACGGTAGGGATTGTAGACCCGGGAGTGGCTGGAAAGAAAGGGCAGAGGTCAGAGGGCAGAGGTCAGAGGGCAGAGGTCAGATTGCAGAGGTGAAAATCGAATTGCAGCAAGCGGCACGACTGAAGTCGTGCCCTCCCGAAAACCGATGCCTTCCCGAAAAACCGATGTTTGAAACCAGTTCTAGTCAGTCAGGCTATACTGCGCCGCCTGGCGGCTTCTTCTTACTGAGCTTGCCCGGCAATGCGGCTGGATTCTCGTGGGTGCGCTCGCGGAACCCGCCTTTCATCCCGGTCGCCAAGCCGATGGTCGATTCGCCAAATTTGTCGCGCAGATGGTCGGCAGCTTCGAGGGCTTTCTGCCAGCGCTGCTGGCGCGATGGTTCCAGCAGGTCAAGCTGCGAAGGTCCAGCTTCGAAATTCGAGGCCTGCACGCCCAGCAGACGAACGGCTGCGCCCTTCTTCCAGTTCTGCTGGAAAAGCCGCCGGGCTACTTCGTAGATCTCGATGTCGAGTTGCGTGGGCTGCTCGAGCGAATGGGCTCGCGTGAGGGTGGTGAAATCCTGGTAGCGCAGCTTCAACTGGATGGTGCGGGCGAAATAGCCTCCTTCGCGCAGGCGGCGTCCGACCATTTCACTCAGCCGCATGAGCGTGGACTGCAGGCGTTCCGGATTGGCCGTATCTTCGTTGTAGGTGTGCTCGTGGCTGATGGACTTGGGTTCGGCGTTCTCGCCGACTTCGCTGTCGAACCATCCGCCGGCGTCCTGGCCGCGCGCCTTGCCTGCCAGCGCCAGTCCCCATTTTCCGAAGCGCTGCTCCAGGTCGCCTTCGTCAAGCCGGGCGAGATCGCCCACGCGCTGAATACCCAGTGCGTGCAGTTTCTGTTCCATGACTTTGCCGACGCCGGGAATATCGCGGACGTCGAGCGGCGCCAGAAACTTTGCTTCCTGCGCGGGCAGCACCCACAGCACGCCGTTGGGCTTGGCTTTCGCGGACCCAACCTTGGCAATCAGCCGCGAGGTGCCAATGCCGATGGAACAGTTCAATTGCGTCTCGGACTTCATCGCTTCGTGCAGGCGATGCGCCGAGCGCAGCGGGAGCCCGTGCAGGCGCTCGGTGCCGGTCATGTCGAGATAGGCCTCATCCACCGAAGCCATTTCAACTTGTGGAGAAAAGCGGCACAGAACCTCATGCACCCGCTGCGAGTACTCGCGATAACGCTCGGGATGGCCGTCCACGAAAACCGCTTGCGGACAGAGCTTGGCGGCGGTACGCAAGGGCATGGCGGAATGCACGCCGAACTTGCGCGCCGCGTAGGAAGCGGCCGAGACCACGCCGCGCTCGTCCCGTTGCCCACCCACCACGACCGGCTTGCCCTTCAGCGACGGGTCGTAGAGTTCTTCCACCGAGACGAAGAAGGCGTCCATGTCGACGTGGAAGATGGTGCGGGGAGACATAGAACAAACCATCATAGAGACGGGTCGAGTCCCCGTCTCTACAACAGATCGCCATCAGGGGCGTGGTCGAGGGCGCGGTCGCGACATAAAGTAGGTCGCTCTTCCGTAAACTGGCCCATTTACATCGTCAATGTTTTTATGGTTAACATCCTCAAAGGGGCCGAGTTTGCTGGTCCACTCGCCGGATTCAAGCTGACGTGCTGCGTGTGTTGGGGTCGTCGTTCCATCTACAGGATTGGTTAACCCGTAAATCGCCACTTTCTCCAGTCCAACTTCTAGAGAGTTGTCGTAGCATAGCTTGTACCCAAGCGTCTCGTATGCATTTACAAAGGCTTCCATAGTTACGACTCTCGGCGCATTAGCGGGCCAGCGTCCCACGCCCATTGGATCGGGCCACCATACATATCGATCGTCCCCAGCTGCCCATGCAATACAGTTATATTGCCTCGACGACATGCTGGTTATTTCGCAGGTATCGTCGGTTAGGTATGGTAGTTCGTGCTGCGGCCAACTACCAGGCATAGCCCTCTTCCTCGGCCCAGTCGAACCATGTTCTGGCCATCGCCCTAAAGTCTCCTTGCTCTTCTGGTTTAACAGGATTCACTTGAGCAATTGCTGCAAGCGCCCAGAACCATTGATCGGGATCATCACCTTCCGACCGTAGTTGAGCCAGTATTAGCGGAATTGCCTTTTCGCCCATCCCGATGATGCTCTGATAAGGCTTGAGCATTGACATTTGAGTGATGGAAGACATGACACCACGCTCATTGCGCCAATCGGTAGCAAGCTTCTGGAATCTCACCCAGTCCTTGCTCGTGGATTCAATGAAAGTTGTATCACTCGAGAGTCCCACACTCGTATCGTAATTCGTATTATTGACAATCTCCGGCTGTGGCTGACTCGCAATCGCAGCACCTGTACAGAAAAGCGCGTATGTGAGCACGACAGCAATTTCAGTCTTGTATGGCGTGATGGACTTTGTGCGTGCCATTTAATTGCTCCTAGCGGTTCCGCTGCCGCCTCGGCGCAGGCTTGCGGGGGTGCTGGCTATCGTTATGATCTGATTGCCCTTCACAGCGTACACCGGATTGCCGTCTGCATCGTATTGATCGTCCATGCGAATAGCTGACATCACGTTAGGCTTAACTCTAAGAACTGTGCCATCTTCCAAAGTAACTTCCGACCACCGCTCAGTAGCTTGCGCCACCGGCACCTCACTACCATCAGCAGGTGGACTCGTGGGCGTGGGGAACGGTATTCTGATTCTTCTCTCAGCCATCACTCCTCCTCAATGCCTCTCTTGCCTTTGCCCAACGCGCTATAACAGCGTTTCTGGCACTCTCACTGCGCTGCTCTGGCGTCATATTGGCTGCGCGCGCAGGGCCGCCTTTGCGCCCCCCTTTGCGACCCAGCGCAACAGCATACGGGTTTTTCCGTTTCCTTACCATGATGTCTGATTATACGTGAGCGGTCACGAAAGTCAAGTGCATTTACCCTTGACATATACGTGAGCGGTCACGCATAATCGAGATATCATACAAGTACGCAAATAGCCAATAACGAAGCCTGTGAAAGTTAAATGGCACCAGTACTCAGCACCGGCTCCCGCTTTGGTTCGAGGACGGAGACGGCGCCAGCGCTGATGCGCGCCTGCCGCACACGATCGTAGATCTTGCCGTATTCGCGGGCCGAAGCGCCCCAGGAGAAGTCCCGGCCCATTCCGTTCCGCATGAGCGCTTGCCAGGACGCCTGATCGCGGTAGGCGAGCAGGGCCTGCTTGATAGTCGCAAGCAGCGCCTCACCGGTATAGTCGGAGAATTTGAAGCCGGTTCCCTTGCCGGCACGCGCGTCCCAGGGCTCGATGGTGTCGTCGAGTCCGCCCGTCGCCCGCACGATCGGCACCGTGCCGTACTTCAGGCTGTAGATCTGGTTCAAGCCGCAGGGCTCATAGCGGGAGGGCATCAGGAACATGTCCGCGCCCGCCTCGATCTTGTGGGCGATGGCGTTGTCGTAGGCGACCTTGACCGCAATCTTGTTGGGGAACTGCCTGTTGAGGCGCTGGAACATTTCTTCGTACGGTTTGTCGCCGGCGCCGAGCGCAACCACAATCATCTCCTCGCGGGCGAGCCGGTCCATGACCTGGGCGATGAGGTCGAAACCCTTCTGCGCGGCAAAGCGCGAAACGATGCCGATGACGGGCAAGTTGAGATCGGGGTTGGTGACACCGAACGCGTTGAGCAGGTCCTTCTTGCAAAACTGTTTGCCGCTCAGGTCCTGCGGCGAATACTTGGCAGCGATGAACTTGTCGGTCTGCGGGCTCCACTCGTCGTAGTCCACGCCGTTCAGAATGCCGGTGACCGTGGCGGCGCGGTTGCGCAGCACACCTTCCAGGCCGAATCCGTATTCGGTCGTCTGGATTTCCTGGCTGTACTTTTTGCTGACGGTGGTGATGAAATCGGAAAACACCAGCGCGCCCTTGAGGAAATTTACCTGCCCGAAGAACTCCATCTTCGAGATGGTGAGCAGGTCCCAAGGCAGCATGAGCAGGGGCAGGATGTCGGGTGGGAACAAGCCCTGGTATCCGATGTTGTGGATGGTAAGTACGGTGGCCACGTCGCGAAACGCCGGATCCTCGGCGTACAGAGTGCGCAGCATGATCGGCAGCAGTGCCGACTGCCAGTCGTGGCAATGGAACACGTGCGGCACACCCAAAACCTTGGAGGCCTCGAGCACGGCCCGCGAGAACAGGGCAAAGCGTTCGGCGTTGTCCGGGTAGTCGCCGGCGGAGGTGCCATAGAGCGCTTCACGATCGAAGTAGGGCGGGAAGTCTACAAAATAGAAGCGGACGCCCCCGCTGTTGCCGGCCGTCACCACGGAGCAAAAGCGATATTTATCATCAAAGGGAACGGTGATGCTGCGCACGACGGTCTGTGGATCACTCAGCTTGGTTTGGCGATAGCGCGGAAGGTACACGCTGACCTGATGTCCCAGGCTGGCCAGCGCTTTCGGCAAAGCGCCCACGACATCGGCCAGGCCGCCTGTTTTTGAAAACGGAACACACTCGGATGCTACGAACGCGATGTGCATCGGCAGGAAGCCTCCCGGAGCAGGGATTCAATCCTCCCCGCTCACGCTATGATGGTTGGAAACGGAATGAACTCTGTCAGTCTAAATGCGGGCAAGAAAGAGGGTCAACGTGCCAAAGGGCGCAGTCACGCACCAAAGGCCTAAGCCCAAACTGGGGCAGCATTTCCTGGCGAGCCAACCCGCGGCGCTGCGGATTGTGGGGGCACTGGGAGATGTCTCGCAGGCCACCGTGCTCGAAATCGGACCGGGCCGCGGCGCGCTGACCGGGCTGCTGGCTCCGCAGGCGCGGCGACTCATCGCCGTCGAGTTGGACCGGGTGCTGTCGGCCCAACTACGGATGAGATTCGCCACACGGCCTAACGTGGAAGTGATCGAAGGCGACATTCTGAAGATCGAACTGGACACTGTGTTCGGACCGAAACCGGGGAGCCTTCGCCCGGGCCTGAACTTCGCGCCCGAACCCGCTTATGTAATCGGCAACCTTCCCTACTACATCACTTCTGACATCCTGCTGCGCCTGCTGGAGTATCACCGCTACTTTTCGACCATTGTCATCATGGTGCAAAAGGAGGTGGCCGACCGTTTGGCCGCGTCTCCAGGCAGCCGCGACTACGGCCT
>JACQDD010000124.1 GCA_016201265.1 Terriglobales bacterium
CTGCACAAACCTCGGACTCAGCTTTAGCGCGGTTCGGAACTGTCCGACTGCCTCATCGAGCTTGCCCGTCTTCAGCAGCACCCACCCAAGGGAGTTGTGTCCCTCCGGCGCATTCGGCGCCAGCTTCACCACCTTTTCGAACGCCGAGTGCGCGGCCGAAAGGTCGCCCCCTTGCAAGGAACGGATGCCCTGCTTGTACAGGCTGTCGACTGCCGAACTGTCCGCCGCTTTCTGCCCCAGCGCACCTGCCGCGAGTACAACGAGAAAAAGCAGGATCTCCGGAATTCGGATTCGAGGAGAGGCGACAGAAATCAAAGAAGTGCCTGCGAAGTCAAAAGTCGAACTCAGAGAGACTCTTCGCAAATCTTACTATGCCGCCGTTGCGGGGCGCTTGCCACGACCCCCCATGGCGCACCCGCCTTGACCCCTCTCCCGATGCGCCCTACCATGCAGTCTGGGTCATGCGTCTGCCGCGGTATCCCCAATTTCGTTCTTCCCCGTCCCGCTGGGCATGCTCTTTGGTCCTCCTTGGGTTGTGCCATACCGCCCTCGCCCAAACCCAAGCCCAGACCAGTCCTCCCAAGAACTCAGTCGCCTATTTCACCGATGTTGCCCGAAAGGCCGGCCTGACCACGCCCAGTGTCTTCGGCGGCAAGGACACCAAGAAGTACATCATCGAAACCACCGGCACCGGCGTCGCCATCTTCGACTACGACAACGACGGCTGGCTCGACATCTTTTTCGTCAACGGCACGACTCTGGAAGGATTCCCCGCAGGTCAAGCCCCCACCAATCATCTCTATCGCAACAATCATGACGGCACCTTTAGCGACGTCACGGTCACAGCGGGTCTGAATGCGACGGGCTGGGGCCAGGGTGTTTGCGGCGGCGACTACGACAACGACGGCTGGGAAGATCTTTACGTTACTTATTACGGCAAGAACCGCCTCTACCACAACCAGAGCGGAGTCTTCACCGAAGTCGGCGAAAAAGCCGGCGTGGCGGGCTCAGGCAAGGCCTGGGGAACGGGGTGTGCATGGGTAGACTACGACCGCGACGGCCATCTCGATCTCATGATCGCCAACTATGTGGACTTCGATCTCGCTACCGCGCCCACGCCCGGCGAACGGCCTTCCTGCATGTGGAAGGGAGTGCCTGTGATGTGCGGTCCCCGCGGACTGGCGGGCGCGAAAAACATCCTTTACCGCAACCGCGGCGACGGCACCTTCGAGGATGTCACTACTAAAGCCCACATCGACCAGACTGACGGCCACTACGCCTTCAGCGTCTCCACTTTCGACTTCAACGACGACGGCTGGACCGATATCTACGTCGCCTGCGACAGCACGCCCAGCATTCTCTACCGCAACAATCGCGACGGCACTTTCACTGATATCGGCGTCGTGGCCGGCGCTGCCTTCAACGAAGACGGCCGCGAGCAGGCCGGCATGGGCGCCACCATCGGCGACTACAACGGCGACGGCCGCCTCGATATTTTCAAAACGAATTTTTCCGACGACACCTCCACCCTCTACCGCAACAACGGCGACGGTACCTTCGACGACATGACCTCCGCCGCCGGGCTCGGCCTCTACACCAAGTACCTGGGTTGGGGGACGATGTTTCTCGACTTTGATAACGATGGCTGGCCCGACCTGCTACTCGTGAACGGGCATGTCTACCCGGAGGTGGACAAACAGCATCTGGGCAGCAACTACGAAGAGCCGCGCATTCTCTATCACAATCTCGGCAAGGGAACTTTCGCCGACATCTCCGCCGGAGCCGGTCCCGGCATCAATATGCCAGCCTCTTCACGCGGTCTCGCGGTCGGTGATCTCTGGAATGATGGCCGAATGTCGGCCATCGTCACCAACATGAACGCGCTCCCAAGTCTTCTGGTGGATCAGGTTCGCTCACTCAATCACTGGATTGCCATTCGCACGGTGGGAACGAAATCGAATCGCGATGGCATCGGTGCGCGAGTCTCAGTCAAAGCCGGCACGCGCACCCTGGTGGACGAAGTTCGCAGCGGATCCAGCTACAACTCCAACAGCGACATGCGCGTCCACTTCGGCCTCGGGCCGGCGACCAAAGTGGATTCCGTTGAGATCCGCTGGCCCAGCGGACTGGTCGAACGCTTTGAGAATTTGCGCGTGGATACGATTCACAGCTTGAAAGAGGGTTCGGGCGCTCCAGTCGCCAGTTCGGAAACCAAGAAAACTTCCTCCTAATTTCTCTCCTTCGTGTTCCTTCGTGTCCTTAGTGGTTTTCTGTTTCTTAACCACGAAGGTCACGAAGGTACACAAAGGAAACCCAGGTTGTTGATTACTTCGCGGGCTTCGCCGGCGGAAACTGCACCGTGCGCACAACCCCCTCGCCCTCTTTGATGTAAATCACCTGGTTGGGTTTGATGTCCTTGAGCGTGTCCATCTGGCCACTGGGCCAGCGAATCTCGAGCACTTCCACTTTCTCCGCCTTCCCCAGGCCGAAATGAACGCGCAAATCGTTCTGTGAGAAATATCCGCCGCCACTGCGCACTTCATCGATCTGCTGATGCGGTCTCGCTTCACCGGGCGCGCGCGTCACACACTTCAATCGCGCCCCAATCCCGCTGCGGTTCGATTTCGTTCCGATCGTCCGCACCTTGATCCAGTTGTTGCCCGTCTGCGAGTCGCAGCGCACAAGCTGCGGAAAGTCATTCACCGGGTTCACCACCATGTCGAGATCGCCGTCGTTGTCGAAGTCGCCAAAAGCGCAACCGCGCGCCGCGATCGGCTCCGAGATCCCCGGCCCCGCCAGCAGCGAAACATCCTCAAACCGCCCGTTGCGGAGATTGCGATAGAGCAGCTTGCGCTGCGCGTACCCCGCTTCCGTCTTCAGTTGTTCGACTTCCGGATACACATGCCCATCGCAAATCAGAATGTCGGGCCACCCATCGTTATCGAAGTCGAAAAATCCGCACCCCCACCCCAAATACTGCGTGTGCGCGCCCAATCCCGCCGTGAATGTGCTGTCTTCGAAGCTGGCGTCACCCAGGTTGTGATAGAGCGACGGTGTGTCACCGGCGAAGTTGGTCTTCACCAGGTCGAGGTTTCCGTCCAGATCATAGTCCGCCGCCGAAATTCCCATCCCCGCCTGCGGCTTTCCGTCCGGGCTCAAGGCGCAGCCGGCCTCCAGCGCGATGTCCTCGAATTTTCCGTTCTTCTTGTTCTGATAAAGTGCGCTCGCCGTCGAATCGTTGGCGACATAAATGTCGGGCCAGCCGTCATTATCGATATCCGCGGTCAGCACGCCCAGTCCGAACGTGCCATTCGCCTTCAGAATGCCGGAACTCTCGGAAACATCGATGAAAGTGCCGTCACCGTTGTTGTGATAGAGAATGTTCTTCCCCCCGTTTAATCCCGGCGGCCCACACGCCACCATCACACCTTTGTAAAGACACGGGCCCGACTCCGGCACCGGCGCGGTGGCCAGATCCATGTCAATGTAATTCGCGACGAACAGATCCAATCGTCCATCTCGGTCATAGTCCACGAACGCGCACCCTGTGTTCCACCGATTGCCTTTACCCGCCACGCCCGCTTTTTCGCTGACATCGGTAAAAGTCCCGTCGCCATTGTTGTGATAGAGGACGTTTTTCCCAAAGTATGTAACGAACAAATCGTCGTACCCGTCGTTGTCGTAGTCGCCGACGCACACCCCCTGTCCCCAGCCGGAATGCGCCACTCCCGCCTTCAGCGTTACATCCGTAAACGTCCCGTCGCGATTGTTCTTGAACAGGTGCGAGACCGGTTCCTGCCCGGCCGGGAATCCCTCGAGCCGAGTACCATTCACCAGGAAAATGTCGAGCCAGCCGTCGTTGTCGTAATCGTAGAAGGCGACCCCGCACCCTGTCGTCTCCAGCAGATATTTGTTCTTGTGCTCGCCGCCGAAGATAGTCTTCGCGCTGAGCCCTGCCGCCCGGCCCATGTCGAGGAAACTTACTCCGAGTGGAGTCCCCGGTTTCAGCGGCTCAACCGGTGGCGCCGCCGCTGCTGGGACAGTTTGCGACCACAACGGACGCGCCAGCCCAAGAACGCTCTCCAGCGACAAAACCAGGGCGGACCGGCTCAGCGATTTCAGAAGTTCGCGGCGTGAAGAAGACAAGAGGAATACCTGGGATCCACTCGTGCTGGACTGCACCCCTGAATTCTTATATTTTGTGCCGGAACACTTTGCAAGCTGGCATCGCCGCCGGCTTCTCTCCAAGAATGCAGACTGGACCGCATCCGCGCATGATTGAGCCAATGAAATGCTCTCGCGATTTTCCTGTGAGCCACACAACTTTCGCCGCACTAGTTCTGCTCTGCCTGCTGATCTCACCTCTCGCATCCGCTGCCGAACCGCCCCTTCCATCTCTGGAACTTTCCCGGCCCGTGCGCTCCTGGGAATTTCTTCCGGTGGTTGGGATGCGCGCCGGTCTGTTGGGCAACGAAACCGGCCAGATGGAAGCATGGGCCTACCCGCTAAAAATCTTTCGCAACTTTCATCTCACCTTTCACGTGGACGGCCGCGCCCTGCCCGCCGAAAGCCTTGCCCGCACCCTGATCGTCCGACCCGAATCCGCGACTCTCGTCTACGCCGGCGACAATTTCTCCGTGCGCGAGACCCTCTTCGTCCCCGTGCACGAACCCGGCGCCGTCATCCTGCTTGACGTCGAGACCGAGCAACCCCTCGAAATCGAGGCCGGCTTCACAGCCGACTTCCAACTCGAGTGGCCCGCCGCCCTCGGCGGCACATTTCTATACTGGGATGAATCGCAGCACGCATTCGTCCTCGGCGAAGAGCAGAAAAAGTTTTCCGCCCTCGTCGGATCGCCTTCCGCTTCCAGTCCGCGCCTCGCTTACCAGACGAACTACTCTTCCTCCGACGAGAATTCGCTGCGTCTAGGCGTGACCAGCAAGGGACAAGCTAGCAAGGTCATTCTTCTCGCCGCCTCCACTCAAGGGCTCGCCGACGCGCAAGCCAGCTACCAGCGCCTGGCAACTTCCTATCCCGATCTTCTGCGCGAATCCGCCCGATACTACCGCGACTATCTCGACCGCACTGTCAACCTCACTCTGCCCGACCCGCAACTCCAGCAGGCCTACGACTGGTCGCGCATCAGCATGATTCAGGGGCTCGCTACCAATCCCGACCTCGGCACCGGCCTGGTCGCTGGCTATCGCACTTCAGGCACGAGCCAGCGTCCTGGGTTTGCCTGGTTCTTCGGACGCGATTCCTTCTGGACGTCCTTCGCTCTTAACTCGATCGGCGACTTTGCCGCCACCCGCACTGCGCTAGAGTTCATCAGCAAGTTCCAGCGCGACGACGGCAAGATCCCGCACGAGATTTCCCAGGGCGCAAGTTTTGTCCCCTGGTTCAAGGACTATCCGTACGGATACGCCTCCGCCGACGCCACTCCGCTCTACCTCATTGCCGCGAACGATTACGTTGTCCGCAGCGGCGATCTCGACTTTGCACGCCAGAAGTGGGAGAGCCTCTGGAAGGCCTACCAGTTCATGCTTTCCACCTACGACGCCCAAAACTTCCCGCAGAACTTCGGCTTCGGTCACGGCTGGGTCGAAGGCGGGCCGCTTCTTCCCGTAAAGGCCGAGTTCTACCAGAGCGGACTGGGACTCGAAGCGCTCCGCGCCCTCGCTAGCCTCGCCAAACTCACCGGCAAGGACGATGTCAGCAAAGATATGCAAGCGGCCTTTGATCGCCAGAAACCCGCCTTCAACCAGACTTTCTGGTCTCCGGAGAAAAAAGCGTTCGCCTTCGCACTCGACCAGCAGAATCGCCGCGTTGACGAACTCTCGGTGCTCACCACCGTGCCCATGTGGTTCGGCGTAACCGACGAAGACAAGTCCCAACCCACCATCCAACGCCTGGCCGACGCCGACCACCAGACCGATTGGGGCATGCGCATCATTTCCAATCGCTCTTCCATCTACAACGGCAGTGGATACCACTTCGGTTCCGTGTGGCCGCTTTTCACCGGCTGGGCCTCGGTCGGCGAATATCGCTACCACCAGGCGTTCGCCGCCTACTCCAATCTCCGCGCCAACGCCCTGCTGGCGCTCGACGGATCGCTTGGCCACGTCACCGAAGTGCTTTCCGGCGACTACTACCAGCCACTCTCCACCAGTTCGCCGCACCAGATCTGGTCCGCTGCTATGGTCGTCAGTCCAATTCTTCGCGGCATGCTCGGCCTCGAGACGAACGCGCAGAGCCGCACTGTCACTTTCGCTCCTCACGTACCCGCCGGCTGGCGATCGTTTTCCGTAGACAACCTGCGCGTAGGCGCGACAACCCTCGCGCTCAGCTACGAAAGAACTTCCGGCATGATGATGCTGGAGCTGAAGCGCACCGGTTCCGGAGACGTCACTCTCGATTTCTCCCCCGCCCTCAGCCTGCGCAGCGAAGTCTCCTCCGTCGAACTGAACGGCCGCAGTTTTCCATTCCACGTGAGTGCAGGCGCCAGCGACGAGCACATAGCCATGCGCGTCCCTCTCACCCAGGCCACCAGCACAATCCGCATTCGCGTGAGGAATGATTTTGGTGTGGGCCTCGCGAACGTCTTGCCCGCGCTCGGCAGTGCCAGCCAGGGCCTGCGAGTGCTTTCAGAAACTTGGAATTCCACCCACACGCAGATGGCGCTGTCCCTCTCCGGTCTCGCCGGCAAAACATACCAGCTGTTCGTCTGGAACCCGTCCCAGCTCTCTTCTGTCAAGGGAGGCAAACTGGCGGATGTTCGTCCGGACCAAGCCGCTCTGGTCGTCGAGTTTCCCGGGGCTGGCACCGAGTCCTATGTCCACCAGGACGTCGTCCTGAATTTCGCGGGGCCAAGGTGAGAACTCAATTTTCATGAATTGTCATCCCGACCCTGAGCGAAGCCGAAGGGGGAGGGATCTGCAGTTCGCTGGCAATCTGGGAAATGTCGCAGAATCATGAAGGCCTTGAAACTGTTAGTCTTTGTGAGGCG
Source organism: Terriglobales bacterium (assembly GCA_016201265.1). Classification (GTDB taxonomy): domain Bacteria; phylum Acidobacteriota; class Terriglobia; order Terriglobales; family Acidobacteriaceae; genus Acidiflorens. Next base: position 7,007 of record JACQDD010000124.1, read on the forward strand.
AAAAAATCTTATGTCGAAGCGATTCTTTCCGATTCTCTCGCTCCTGCTAGTCCTCTGCTGTTCTCTCTCATTCGCCGCCCAGACCAAATCTGTCGACGCCGAGGGCCACCAGTGGTGGCAGCACGCCGTCTTCTACGAGATCTATCCCCGCAGTTATGCCGACAGCAACAACGACGGCGTCGGCGACTTGAAAGGCATCACGTCTAGAATGGCCTACCTGCATGACCTCGGCGTGGACGCCATCTGGATCAGCCCGTGCTTCCCGTCGCCGCAGGTGGACTTCGGCTACGACGTGTCCGATTACGAGAACATCGATCCGATGTACGGGACGCTGGCCGATTTCGATCAGATGGTTGCCGAAGGAAAGAACCACCACGTCAGCATCATTCTTGATTTCGTCGTGAACCACACTTCCGACCAGCATGCGTGGTTTCTGGATTCGAGGTCTTCGCGCACGGCGCCGCATCGCGACTGGTATATCTGGCGAGACGGCAAGGGGCCGGGCCAGCCGCCGAATAATTGGATCTCGACTTTTGGGGGCTCCGCCTGGAAGTTTGATCCAACGACGAACCAGTACTACTACCACTATTTTTATGCCGCGCAACCGGATTTGAACTGGCGCAATCCCGCCGTCGAGAAGGCCATGCTCGACACCACGCGCTGGTGGTACAAACGCGGCGTCTCCGGCTTCCGTCTCGATGCGGTGGACACGATGTTTGAGGATTCTGCCCTGCACGATAATCGGGTTCTGGAGGGCAAGAACAGCCAGGGTGATCCAAATACCGACGAGAAGTACAACAAGAAGCTGCCCGAAATGCACGTTGTGCTGCAAAAACTCCGCACAGTGGCAGATGAGGCTGGCGCTGTTCTGATCGGCGAGACCTGGACCTCGAACATCGATGAACTCAAGGAATATTACGGACCGAACGGCAATGAGTTGCAGATGCCCATGGACTTCATGTTCACCGGCGTCAACAAGCTTTCCCCACCCGAGTTCCGCCGCCAGATCGCACAGGTCGACACAGCGGGCGGGTGGCCGGTATTCGTGATCAGTAATCACGACATCGTCCGCTCCTACAACCGCTACGGAGATGGCAAGAACAACGACGCCATCGCCAAGCTGATGGGGGCTTTCTATCTGACGCTGCGCGGCACGCCGATCATGTACTACGGCGAAGAAATTGGAATGGAGAACAACGACCCGAAGCGTAAGGAAGACGTAAAAGACCCGATCGGCCGCACCGGCTGGCCGCAGGAAATCGGCCGTGACGGCGAACGCACGCCCATGCAATGGAACACCGGCGTCAACGCAGGATTCAGCAAGAAAGAGCCATGGCTTCCCGTTCCGCCCAGCTACAAGACCCACAACGTGGCCACGGAATCGAAGGACCCCAACTCGGTCTTCAGCATGTACAAGAAAGTTCTGGCGCTCCGGCACACGAACGAAGCGCTGCTGGAAGGGAACTACACCGCGCTCAACGAGGACGACGCCAACGTCATGTCCTATCTTCGCAGCTACAAGGGGAAGGCGGTGCTGGTCGCGCTGAACATGTCCTCCTCGCCGCAGAAGGTGAAGTTTGATCTGACAGGCCTGGGATTCCGCTTTCACCAATTGGCGCCACTGGTGACGACTTCACAGACCTCGGCGAAGGGATTGGAGGTGACGCTGGAGCCTTTTGGAGTGTTTATTGGAGATGTGAAGAATTTGGACTTGCCTGGTGTAGTCGTCGATCGTTATTAGGCGGGGCACGTTCGAGCGGATACGCCGATTTCCGGCGGTTGCGAAAACGAGCCTCGTGTCTCACAGCTGCGGTCAGGGCTGACCGGTGGGCAAGATGTTCGCGCTACGCTGTCGTCAGCTTTTTCTGCATCTCCTCCAACGAGACGCCCTTGGTTTCGGGATACGTAAACAGCACCACCGCGAACTGCAAAACCATCATGGCGGCAAAGAAAACGAACGGAATGGATTTTGACTTCGCCGCCAGCGCCGGGAAGACCCCCGAGATCAGCGCATTCATGAACCAGTGCGTAAAACTCCCCAGGCTCTGTCCCTTCGCCCGCACGCGGTTGGGAAACACTTCGCTGATGTAAACCCAGATCACCGCTCCCTGCGAGAAAGCAAAAAAAGCAATATAGGCAATCAACAGCCAGATCAGCAGATCGTGCCGCTGGTTGGTAGCAAAAATAGCCGCCACGCCGCCCAGACAAAGTGCCGTCCCCACCGCGCCTGTGAGCAGCAGCTTCTTGCGCCCTACCCGGTCGATCACCGACATCGCCAGCATGGTGAAGATCAGGTTGGTGAGTCCAACCGCTACCGCCTGCAAGTCGCCCGAGACCTTGCTGAAGCCGGCATACGCGAAGATGTCGTTCAGGTAGTACAGAATCGCGTTGATGCCGGCCAGTTGGTTGAACATCCCGATCGTGACCGCCAGAAAAATCGGCAGCCGGTACTTGTGCTGAAACAGTGGTTCGTCGCCGAGCCCGTGCTCCGCATCAATCGACTCCACGATGTCGCGCAGTTCTTCTTCATAATTCTGTTCACCGGTCAGGCGCAACACGTCTCGCGCTTCGGCGATTCGTTGCTTCTTGACCAGCCATCGCGGGCTCCGCGGAATCGTAAACAGCATCAGGAAAAACAGCGCGGCGGGAATCGCCGAGATGCCCAGCTTCCAGCGCCACTCCGTGTCCATGCCGAATTGCTGCAGTCCCACCAGGTAGTTGGAAAGGTACGCCAGCAGAATGCCCGACACTACGTTGAACTGGAAAAAGCCCACCAGCCGCCCACGCCAGCTTGCCGGAGCAATTTCCGCGATGTACATCGGCCCCAGCACCGACGACCCGCCGATCCCCAGTCCGCCCAGCAAGCGAAAAAACACCAACGCGTGCCAGTTCCAGGCAAAAGCGCAGCCCACGGCGGAAATGAAGTAGAGCACCGCCATCACGCGCAGGCTGTCCCGCCGTCCGTAGCGGTCTCCCGGGATGCCGGCGAACATAGAGCCAAGAATGGTTCCCCACAGTGCGCTCGCGACTGTTAGCCCGAGCAGCCCCGGTGAGAGTTGGTACACCTCGGTCAGTGAGTGCGTCGTTCCCGCGATGACTGCCGTGTCGAACCCGAAGAGCAGACCACCGAGAGCCGCTACCACTGTACTTTTCAGAAGGTAGGCGTTGATCTTCATGTCTCGCCGGGCCTCTTTTCCCGGTAACAAAGTCCGCAACCCCGCGTCCAAAACAACCTCTGGCAGCGGGTCCGCACAAGATATACCGGAGTGGATAGGTTTGGGAAGCAGACAGTCCAGTTTCTGCCCCCGCGCAAGGCAGGTCTCCCCGATTAATGAGAAAATCGCGATTTTGTTAGACTCTGGGGTTGGCTAGTGGCAAGAAACAACACAAACCTGTACTATCAGGTCCCCGCCGTCGGCAACTTCCTGGGGGTCCTTTGGGGGAAGTCTTGAGCGAAGAGCAGACGCCAAAGTACCAGCGGATCGTGTCTCATCTCCGCAAAGCCATTACTGCCGGCGAATATGAGCAGGGACAGAAATTGCCCAGTGAGGCCGATCTCGTCCTCCGCTTTTCTACTTCCCGCCTCACGGTGCAACGCGCGCTCAAAGAGCTGCAGCATCAGGGTCTGATTGAACGCCGCGCCGGTTCCGGCACCTACGTTCGTCAGAGTGCGCATCTCGAAGGTCACGTCTTTGGGCTTCTCATCCCTGGTCTGGGCGAAACCGAGATTTTCGAGCCGATCTGCCAGGGCATGGCTCGTGCAGGAAGAGCTGGCGGCCACGCACTCATGTGGGGCGACACCACTCACTCCATTCGTGACAAGGAAAAGCAAACCCGCGAACTCTGCGAGTACTACATTGGGAAGCAATTGTCAGGGATTTTTTTTGCCCCACTGGAGCTGACCCCCGAGAAAGATGATGTCAACCAGTGGGTTCTTGAGACGCTGGCCAAAGCCAACATCCCGGTCGTGCTGCTCGATCGCTGCGTCTACAGTTATCCGCGCCGCAGTTCGTACGATCTGGTCGGGATCGACAACCGGCGCGCGGGTTTTCTCGTCGCCGAACACCTGCTCCGCCACGGAAGCCGCCGCCTCACCTTCCTGGCCAGGCCCCACTCAGCCTCCACCGTGGACGCTCGCATTCAGGGCTTCCGCGACGCGCTCGAGGCCTTCGGGGCTGCCGGTGCAACCGGCCAGATTCACATAGGGGATCCGGACGACACCCCAGCGATCGAAGCGCTGCTCTCCAGTGCTTCTCCGGACGGCATCGTCTGCGCTAACGACATTACCGCTGCGCAATTGATGCAGACCTTGCAAAGGCTCGACGTTGCCGTACCCAAACAAGTGCGCATGATCGGCATCGACGACGTGAAATACGCCGGACTGCTCGGGGTACCTTTGACCACTCTGCGTCAGCCCTGCCGTGAGATCGGGGAAGTCGCCATCGGGACCATGTTGCAGAGAATTGCGAGCCCCGGTCTGCCCGCGCGCGACGTTCTGCTGGACTGCAAGCTGGTAATTCGCCGTTCCTGCGGTTCCCACGCCCGCCAAGAGGACGAAGGCTGAGGATGATCTAGGGCGACGTGCCGGCCTCGGCTCCCGTCAACTCCGTTTCTGCCACACCCACATACTTGTCGGCCCCGCCGTAATAGAAAAGGTACTTTGAGCCCTTACGTACTATCCCTTCCACGAAAACTACATTGGGAACCTGTCCGTTTTTCTCCCAGGATTTCTCCGGCGCTAACACCGGAACGTCTGCGCGCGACAGCAACCGGGTGGGATCCTTGCGATCGAAGACGGCGATGCCACCCCGGTAAACCAGTTTGTCGTCGGCGCCGTTATAAACCAGCATGATCCCGTTTTTCGTTAGGATCGGAGGAGGTCCCGGCTCCACAACTCGTGAGTCGAAATGTCCCGGACGCCGTGGCAGCACCGGCATTTTCGTAGCTTCCGTCCAATGCGCGAGGTCGGTGGAATACGCCAGCCCCATTTCGTCCGTTTTTTCTGCGGTCGTGCCCAGGAAATACATCCAGTATTTGCCGTTAATTTTTTCCGGCACAATGGCGCCGGATTTTGTCCAGCCAACGTTCCAGTTTCCCTTGTACGCCGGGAGAATCACTCCCTGGCGTTCCCAGTGCACCAGATCCTTCGAGGTTGCAAGGCAGAGCTGCGCGTCTTTCTTGTTGTAGCCCGTATAGGTCAGATAGTACGTGGCGTCGATCTTTACCAGCCGCGGGTCTTCTACGCCTCCGTCTTTTTCGTAATCGGCTTCCGGGGAGAGCACAGGCTCCGGCCGCCGCTGGAACTGGATTCCGTCGCTGCTTTCGGCATACCCCAGCCGCGAAGTTCCCTGGGCGTCCTGGGCGCGGTAGAGCATCACGAACCGGCCTTCATGGAGCACGATTGCGGGATTGAACGTGCCCGCCGATTCCCAACCCTCGCCCCTCGGCGCCAGGATCGGATCATTGCTCAGCCGGCGCCACTCGCCGAAGCTCCATTTGTCCTTTGCGTAGAGGATCGATGCCAGCGCCAGCAAGACCAGTCCGCATACCGAACCCGCGAATGATCTCTTGCTGGTGATCACTTGACCCTCCCTTCCCCTGAGCTTTGCGAGTTTACATCACTACCTGCGGCTCGGATGTAAAGTAGGCCTTGACGGCAAGAAAGCTCTGAGTTCTCCATAAACAAATTTCAGTTTCCAATTCCGCCAATCGCTGCTTGGGCTTATTATGGGCGGCACGGCGTAACCACTCTCAAGAGAGGATGCCCTGGTAGCGGCACGCCGCTACCAGAGCCGGGCTGGACCCGAGCATAGGATGAATCCCATCGC
>JACQDD010000029.1 GCA_016201265.1 Terriglobales bacterium
CGGCATCAACTCGGAGGGCGTCGTGCGGCAGACATTCGCGCGCTGCATCGGCTGCCGTTACTGCACCAACGCCTGCCCGTACACGCGGCGCATGTTCAATTGGTACAAGCCGGAGTTCCCCGGCGACTTAACTCAGGCGTTAAATCCGGACGTCTCGGTGCGTCCCAAAGGAGTGGTAGAGAAGTGCACTCTATGTCATCACCGTCTACAGCGCGCCCGCGATGAGGCCCGGGCAGCCAGCCGTCCGCTGGCGGAAGGAGACTACATTCCGGCTTGCGTGGAGGCTTGTCCGGCAGGAGCGATGTACTTCGGCGATCGGGAAGACCCCGCGAGTACCGTGGCCGAGCTGGAACGTGGCCCGCGCGCCTTCCGTTTGCTGGAGGAGTTGGGAACTAAACCCAAAGTGATGTATCTCGCCGAAGGAGAGTGGAGTGGTGGAGACGGACAAAAACCAAGATAGCGGACAAGATGCGGTCCTGCTTCAGCCGATTGTGGCCACGCGCAGCTCGTTTTACACCCTGGCGCTGGTTTTCCTGGGCTTCACCACGGTGGCCTTCTTTGCCTGGCTGCGGCAACTCCGCCAGGGGTTGGGCGTCACCGGGATGAATGTTCCCGTGTACTGGGGCTTCTACATTACGAACTTCGTATTTTTCATTGGCATCAGTCACGCGGGGACGTTGATCTCCGCCATCCTGCGCCTGTGCCACGCGGAGTGGCGTCGTGCCATCACCCGTGCTGCCGAGGTCATCACGGTGCTGGTGCTCTTCTTCGGGGTGGGCAGCGTCATCATGGACCTGGGCCGCCCGGATCGCATGCTCAATGTCCTGCGTCATCCTAACTTTCGTTCGCCCCTGTTATGGGACGTGTGCAGTATCAGCGTCTACCTGACGGGCAGCACTATTTATCTCTTCCTGCCCTTGATTCCCGATCTCGCCATCCTGCGCGATCGCGGCGCGCGGCCCTCCTGGCTCTACCGCTGGCTGGCACTGGGATGGCGGGGAACAGAGAGACAGAAGCGCATCCTGAATCGTGCCATTGCGGTGATGGCCGTCCTGGTGATCCCCATCGCGGTCTCGGTGCACACCGTAGTTTCCTGGGTGTTTGCCATGACGGTACAGCCCATGTGGCACTCGGCCATCTTCGGCCCCTACTTCGTGGTCGGAGCGATTTTCTCTGGCATCGCCTCGTTGATTATCGCCATGGCTTTGATCCGCCGGATTTATTTCCTGCACGACTACCTCAAGCCGGTGCACTTCAACAACCTGGGCCTTCTGCTCCTGGTGATGTCACTGCTGTGGCTGTATTTCACCTTCGCCGAATACCTCACGACGTTCTACGGCAACGATCCGGTCCACCTCACCGTCTTCTACTCCAAGTTGACGGGGCGCTATGCTGGCGTCTTTTGGACGATGTTCGTTACCTGCTTCGTGATCCCGTTTGCCCTGCTGGCGCGGCGGCAGACGCGCACAGTGACGGGCACGGTGATCGCATCCATATCGGTCAACATCGGCATGTGGCTGGAGCGCTTTGTGATTGTGGTTCCGACCTTGTCGCAGCCTCGCCTGCCTTGGGCCAAGGCTACTTACTCCCCCACATGGGTTGAGATCGCAATCACACTGGGTTTTGGCGCCACTTTCCTTTTTCTCTACATGCTGTTCACCAAGTTCTTCCCGATCGTCTCCGTTTGGGAGATACAGGAAGGCCGGGAACAAGCCGTGTCCGAAGTGGTCGAGCGGGTTCGCTCCTACATGCCTGGGAAGTTGCAGCATCCGGTCTGAAGTTGTCGACCTGGGTGCATGCTTACTTTCTGCCGCAGGACGGGCATCCAAGCACGCTGGAAGCGTTGGTCTACGACATGCCATTCGGGCTTTTCTTTCGCAAAGCCGTGCTCTGGCATCAAGGGAAAGAACACGTCTTCCGCCATTTTCAGGAGAGCAGGAGAGACCCGAAAAACTTGGAGTGGGTCTTTCGCTGCTTCGCGGGCAGCGGATTGCAACTCGAGGTTACGGTTGACGGTCGAGGACCAGGCGTCCATCGCCTCCCCTATGCGAAGACCGATTGCACGGGCAATTTCTGCGTTGTGAATAACAGCCTGGCAAGCGCGGCAGTCTGCCTGGAGCAGCGCGGCAGCCCCGCCGAGCGATTGGCGACGACGAACGGGGCAGCGTTGGAGATGACCGGCCGGGTGTGACCGCGCTCTATTTGGACGACTGAGCCTGTGCCAGGCGTTCGGCGACGACAATGTATGCCGACGAATTGAATGCCAGTCCGATGTGAGTGCCCGGGACCTCGAAGTCACATTCCGGATTCTTGGTGACGCAGCACCGCCAGTCCACAATGCCGTCATGACGCGTGTAAATCGCGGTCTCGGTGACGGAGTCCGGCAGGTCGCGCCTCAGCGAGTCAATGAAATTGCAGGTGCAGCGTCCGGTGTAGCAGTCGGGCAATACGCCGGGGCCATGCTCCTCCAGGATTCGGTTGCGAACGGCGTCCGCGACCCTGAGAATCGCCCGGTGCGCAACGGTGCCACGAAACGGCGCTGCCAGCATGATGACGGAGGCGACGTCCAGGAACCTTTGACTTGCTGCCGAACGTGCGAGGACTCCTCCCAGGCTATGACCGATCAAATGAATTTTCCGTCCGGTCTGGGCCAGAGCCGTCTCAATGGTCTCGTTCAGATGACGCTGGATCAAGAGGTTCGGGCAATCGGCGTTGATACCAATGCCAGAGAAATACGGCCGGTACCCAATGCGTCCCAGCCAAGCGTGGAGTTCCATTAGATGAAGATCGGTGCCGAGAAAGCCGGGAATGACCACAACTCCAGAGCCGTCGCCGCGCGGTATGCCAAACCCGTAGAAAACGGGCGACGCATGCAGCAACAGAAGCTCAACCCCGAACGCTGCTTCCGTCCACAGTAGGGTGTCGGCCTCCGCGTGACTGGGCGAGTGTTTCCGACCTTTCGCCATCGACGGACCTATGGCCCGGTTCTGCTCGCGCAGCAACTTCGTCCGAGCAGACTACTGGCATGGCAGCTGGCATTGCGCTGGCGTGCCCCGCCGGAAGGGAGACGGACACGCCAGCCCAATGCGCCGATTTGTCCGCGCCTCAGGCAACAGCGGATGAACCCGCAGCCTTGTGGACGGGACGGGCGTGACGTTTGTGGTGAATCGCCGTTCTAGCCTCGCGCTTGTGCCCGTTGCCGGGCTTCAACATCACTTCCATCAACGACTTTTGGGCGTCAACGTAGCTCTTCACTCCCTCCCGCGTAAGCTCTGCGAACGGCACGAACGGGAATGGCTTCAGGAGCTCCATCGTCTTGCCCGCGGCCTTGACGTTGGTATTCAACTGCTGTCCGGCTACGTCGAAGAACTTCTTTTGCGCATCAATGAAGGACTGCGTTGCCTGCCGGGCTAGTTCGGACAACTCGGTCTTCTTGATCTTATTGACGGCGCCATGGCGGCGTTTGCCGCCGGTTGCCTTCGCGGTTTCCTCAGCGATGACGTCAAGGAAATGCTTCTGCGCTTTCACGAAGCTCTCCATGCCATCGCGGGCCAGTTCCAGGAAGTGCTCGCTCTGGTACGGCTTGCCGGTTTTGGCGGCCCCCACCCAGGTATGGGTTTGCTTGCCTGCGATCTTCAGGAACTCCTGTTGCATGTCAAGGAAGGTATCCACACTGCGCCGGAGGAGATCGGTGACGGCGTGCGCTGCCGGTGTATCCCCGATGCGTTGCTTGACACCGGTCATGAGAATTTCGTTCTGCTGCTGAGCCAGATGAAGAAGTGCCTTTTGTCCTTCAATGAAGTTTGACATGCCCTCTTCAGCCATTTCGCTGAGGATGACGGTGGGAGAATGATGGGGGTCGGACAATTGCTGCCGAAGAGAGTGCATGACGCTGGCATTCTGCCGCATCACCAGGTCCAGGAGAACGCGCTGCGTCGCAAACAGGCTCTGCACCCCCTGTTGCGCCCAGCCGGAGAGAAGGGTAACAAAGGAAGACTCTCCCGGATGGGTCCGGGGAGACCCGTGTTTTACCGCTGCTGGCATAACTGCCTCCGTGTTGCTGCATTGCAGCATCGGTTTAACTATACGAATCAATGAGGTTTGTGTCAATATGTAATTGTCCGTTTGTGCACAGCAACATAGCAGGATCGTCATGAAACCGGCTACCATCCTCATCAAGAAGTACGGCAATCGCAGGCTGTACGATTCCGCGGGCAGCCGCTATGTCAATCTCGACGACATTGCCGCGCTGGTCCGGGAAGGCAAAGAGATCCGAGTCGTGGAGGCAAAGACGGGCCGCGACCTGACCCGGGTCACGCTGACGCAAATCATCACCGAAGACGCAAAGGAAAAGCCGACCGGACTGCCGCTCGAACTGCTTCGCCAACTGATCATTGCCACCGATGAGGTGGGGCAGGAGTTCGTCACGTGGTATCTAAAGTCCGCGTTTGACGCCTATCAGAAGGTGCAGAATGCGGTACAGAGCCGCTTGACCGAAGCCCAGGCCGGAATTCTGTCGCCGGTCGAGATGATGAAGCGATTCCTGGGCGCGTCGGCGCCCTCACCACCGCAGGCCGAGGCAGAGTCGGACGTCAACGCGCTGCGCAAACGAGTGGGAGAACTGGAAGCTCGGATCGAAAGAACTGCTCGTGCGAAACGCCGTTCGCGTCGCAAACCATAGCCTGCAGGACCCCGTCCGGATCCGACGTCTTCTCGTTCGTCTGTGTCGTCAAATAGGCAGAATTTCCATGAAATCCGCCTTCAAGGCGCGCCGGATCGCCTCCTTCGGAATGAGACGCCGGTCACTTTGAAGTGTGACATGCGTTGCTGACTGTCCTCTCGGCTGATGGTGTACTGAGTGCGCCATCCCAGGCCGGCTCAGAACAGCGAGGCAACCCCATGGATCTGCGCCAGTGGTCAAAGTCCAATCTCAATTACAGTCGAAGGCTTGTAAATTCCGGACTGGAAGGAACACGTTCCGGTCGAGACGCATTCCTCCATGGAAAACCTCTTGGTCTGTTTCTAGACGAATCTGCTCGAAGCGCTTTGAAGTCTGCCGCTATCGGGGCGTGTGTCGGCGTGTTGGGCGGCTATTCGAGGAACGGGCATAGGTCGGCCGGCAGAGCGTTAGCCTGCGGTTGCCTGGGTGGTGCAATCGGCTTCGGCGCGGGCCTGGTTTGGGAAAGCCGGCGGCTGGCCGCGAGCGTTGCTTCTAGCGCTTTGAGGAGTATCGGCCGGGCACGCGACGAGCACTGGTTGGAAAGCCATCCCATCGACTATGCGTAGAAACAAAGGAAGTATCGTCAGCCAACGCGATCCCGCCGGTGGTTAAGGAGATTGCCATGATCACAAGCGAACAAGTGCGCGAACGGGCGCGGATCCCCCGCGATAAAGAAAACGACTACACGGACGCAATGGCAGCAAAGCGGCGAGAGTTCATCCGCGAAGAAACCGGAGCGAATCTCTCCCACGTCGCACAGTATTCCGTGGATCCCGCGACTCTTCCTGGCAATATCGAGAACTTCATCGGCATTGCCCAGGTTCCCATCGGCCTGGCCGGCCCGCTCCGCATCAACGGGGAGCACGCCAAGGGGGACTTCTACATTCCCCTGGCCACGACCGAAGGGACGCTGGTCGCCAGCTACAACCGCGGCATGCGCCTCTTGACCGAGAGCGGCGGGGTCAAGACCACCGTGGTGGAAGAATCCATGCAGCGCGCGCCAGTATTCATCCTGGAAGATGCGCTGCAAGCTCGCGAGTTCGGCGGTTGGGTGACGGAACATCTCGCGGCCATCCGGGAGCAAGCGGAAGCGACTACCCAATTCGGAAAACTCCGCAACATCGGCCAGTTTGCCGTCGGACCATTGCGCTACCTGCGCTTCAATTACACCACTGGGGATGCCGCGGGCCAGAACATGGCCGGGAAGGCTACCTTCGCGGCCTGCGAATGGATCAAGAGGAACTACCCCGGCCGTCTCAAATATTTTCTCAGCGGGAACATCGATACCGACAAGAAGCATTCCTATCTCAATACTCTACTGACCCGCGGCAAGCGCGTCGTCGCCGAAGCGGTCATTCAGAAAAGTGCGCTGCTCCGGCTCATGCACCTCGACACCAGCGAGCTCTTCTATGCACGCCAGGTCCAGATGGTGGGAGGATTTCTGGCGGGGTCGTCCAACAACGGCGCGCACGCCGCCAACGGGCTGGCAGCCCTGTTTATTGCTACCGGGCAGGACGTTGCCAACATCGCCGAGTCGCACGCCGCCATCACCTATTCGCAACCGCTGGACAACGGCGATTTCTACTGGTCCATTACGCTTCCTTCCTTAATTGTCGGCACCTGCGGAGGAGGCACGGGCCTGGCCACGCAGAAGCAGTGTCTGGAAATGCTCGGTTGCCACGGCCAAGGCAAGGCAAAGAAGTTCGCGGAGATCTGTGCCGCCGTGGTTCTGGCCGGAGAGACCTCTCTGGCGGCGGCCATGCTCAACGGGGAATGGGTGACCGCCCACGAGAGGATGGGGCGGAATCGCCCGGCAACTGAATAAGGAGACCTGCCATGCCCAACCATCAGCAAGGTGACCGCCTTTCCTGGGGCGACACCGTCTTCTTGCATCTGGAACGAGAGGGCATGCCGCTGAACGTGGCCTGTGTCAGCGTGCTGGAGGGCGAGGTCCCGTTCGAGGCTTGCGTCCAGTTCGTGGAGTCAAAACTGCCGCTCATTCCCCGCTACCTGAATCGTGTGGTGTCCGCGCCCTTTGGTATTGGTCTTCCGAGCTGGGAATTCGATCCCAACTTCGATATCTGCAATCACGTGCGCGAAGTGACGCTCAAACGCGGTTCCGACGCCGAGCTGCAGGCAGTTGCTGGAAAACTCCTGAGCAAGGTGATGGACCGGCAGCACCCTTTGTGGGACATGACCGTGGTGCACGGGCTGAAAGGTCATCGCACCGGGCTCATCTTCCGCCTGCACCACTGCCTGGCCGACGGAATTGCTGGAGTCGGCATCATGAATGTGCTCATGGACGCGAGCCCGGTGGCGCCTCGTCTGCCGCGGAAGAAGATTCGGTTCCGTGTCCCGCCGCCGCGCCCCGCCTGGACTTCGCTCACGGCCGGCTTCATCGATTCCTATTCCGATTTCGTCAGACGGATTCTCTCCGCGCTCGCGGACCTGTTGAGCATGGCGGAGCGGGCAGCCCGGGGCGAAGTCGTACCCACGGACGAGCTTTCCCGTCTCCTCCCGGAAATCACGGCGTTCACCGAGCGGCTGCGCTTTAACGTGCCTTACCGCGGACCGCAAAAATTCGCCTACACCCAGATTCCCCTGGCGGAAGTCAAGGCCATACGGCACGTATGCGGCACAAGCGTGAATGATGTCGTTCTCGCGCTCGTAACTGCGACCATTCGACGCTACTCGGAACTGCACGGCGATCGCGTGAAAGGGCGGCTGCTCCGGATCATGGTTCCGATCAACGTGCGCGGCGGCGCTAACCCGGGCGAGTTAGGCAACCGCATCTCCCTGGTCGCGGTCACGATTCCGCTGGATATTCGCGACCCTCGGAAGCTGCTGGCCGCAGTCCACGAGCGAACGGAGTTTCTCAAGCGCGCGCATGCCGCCGAGCTCGTCAGTCTGGCGGGCGGCTTGATCGGCATGTTCCCGACTTCGTTGCAGGCGCTTGCCGGTCCCATCGCGAGCTAGCTGCCGGTCACACCATTCAATCTGGTGTGTACGAATGTGCCCGGGCCGCAATTCCCGCTCTATCTGCTCGGCCACAAGATGCTGCACTGGTATCCCTATGTCCCGGTCGGCGGCGAGATGACCGTCAACTGCGCTGTCCTGAGTTATAACGGCGCGATGTATTTCGGCTTCAGCGGAGATGTGCACGCGGCCCCCGACCTGAGACGCCTGGAGACACTTCTGAAACTGAGCTTCACGGAGTTGCGAGAAGCTGCCGGGGTCCGGCCGCCGCGCAAGAACAAAAAGAAGAGAGTGCACGCGAAGACACAAACTTCCTCGGTAACGCCGCCTACGTCGGCGGAGACAGTTCATGTGTCGATTCCGCTTCCTTCAGTCGAATCAAGAAGAGAACCGGAGCCGACAGCCGAAGCGGAAAAAATTCTAACGCAATTAATCGCCTAGCGATCGCCACGCAGAGGAGTGTAGGGCGTGCGGATCGCGACCGAAGAGGGACTGGAGACGACAACTGCGGGTCAAAGCAGGCAGGGTTTGGCTCTGGACGCGGATTGACTCCAGCGGTTCTAGCGTGGCGCCCGGGATCTCCTTCGGCCAGCTCTCGAATGCAAACTAGGCAGCCACCGAAGAGATCGTGACGAACGTGTCCTCGGCTTCGCGTTCGTCTTCCTCAACCGGAACGTAGCCGAGGCCAAGGCAGCGAGCACACCTGGCGCCATCCAGGAAGATGCCTTGCTCGTCGCAATCTGCGCAACGCTCGTAATCAATGTTCTCCATGACCAACCTCCAGGACGGACTGCATCCTGCACAGCTCAGACCATCTGGCTGACTTGCCTTGCTCGCGCGATCATGCCGCCGCGCCGACGCCAGTCTTGGTATCCGAAGCCGTGATCTGGGGCGACGGACTCGCAGTTCGGATCGCTTTCGGCGGAACGTGCAACGCGCCTGTCCGCTCCTTGAAAAGAAGCCGGCGAACGGAACGAAGATCATTGAGGATGCGGCGGCTCTTGCTTAAGTGCTGATGAAGTTTTTCCAGGTTGTACAGCGCCAGTCGCAGCGCCTCCAAACGGCGCGGAAAATTCAGCGTCGCCTCTCTCTGAGCGTCGGCCTCGATCTCTCGCTTGGAATCGGCTACGGCGTCGGTCAGCAAAGCAACGAATCCGTGGGCGCTTTCAATACTGTCAAACGCGCTGCTAGGGTCGAAGCTCATATCCGTTTCTCCTTGCGTTCTTCAATGGGCTGCGGGCGGAACAGACCGCGCCGGTGTCAGCCCGCGGGTGAGTGTAGTCTCGGAAGCAACGGAGCACGGCCCCAGGCTCCCGCGAAGCGGCCGTGATTCAACAGTTGTTGAGCGTCAGAGTGTGAAGTCGTTATCGCCTGAGCTTAGAACTTGGGATTATGGCTACTTCCCACTCTGCACAATCAGTTCCTCGTAATGGTGTGCGCCGTCGATTTGCTCGTCTGTGACACAGGACACGGAGTATCGTGACCCCCGTCTAGGCGCTCGCCGCTGGGCGCCGGGTTGGCGCGGCTTCGCGCATCCAGGTGTCCTCCTTTCTTGCTGTGTCTGTAAGTGGGACCGTCGCGCCGCGAGGCAACAGACGGTCCAACATTGCCTGTTCGCATTGCAGCCAGATGCGGCTGGTGCACAGCAGCGCGCTGCACTGAACTGTGATCCAGTCCCTTGTCCTCAAAGGCGAACGGAACAGGGTGCGATGACGCAGCCAATGCTGCGCGAGGTGCTGCGCCATGGCAAAGCCACTCCCTGTGTCGGACCCTTGAATGTCGCGCAAAATACCTTCCAAAGTGAACATCACTTTGGACAACATGATCAGCGGCGCCGGAAACTTGATGCCCTTGATCGCCGTCCGCTCCAGGAGTCGCATCGCATCCGCGGCTTTGGGCCATTGCGTCAGCGGCAACTCCCCGAGAAAGCGCGTGACTGACTCGCGAACCATCTGCCCCCGCGTTGAATCGCTCCTGATTCGAGGCTGGGTGAGCGACAGGACTTCGTTGCAAGCGCCGACTGGGTCGCGCAAGCCCACCATCAGAAACAGGAGGGCGAGATGCCGGCGCTGATCGCGGCTGAGTCGCTCCCTGAGAGCCCAGTCGATGATGGTCAGTTCGCCGGTGCGACGGTCATAAAGCAGATTGCCGGCATGGGGGTCGCCGTGAAAAATGGCGTCTTCCCGCGCCGCCAGAAGCGGGACGGCAATCAGCGCTTCGATGAGTTGTTCGGCAACATGCCGGCGACGCCCAGCTGGCAGGCGGGCTGCCGCGCTGGTCACTTTGATCCCGTGCTCCCCCGTGAGCGCTGTAATTCTCGGCGTACACAAGCGTTGAATCAGCCTTGGCACGCGTACCCCAGGTATCGACTGATAGAGCGTCCACGCTTCAACTAATGTCTTCTGCTCGCGGCTAAAATTGACCTCGTGTCTCAGCAACCGCCGGACTTTCCTGAAGGTATCGGGGATAAGGTGCCTGGGAAAACCGTAATTGCGGTGCCGGTCTCCGAAGTACTGGGCCAGCCCCTGCAAGTAATCCATATCCTCGGCGAAGTATTCAGGGATGTGAGGTTTGAGGACTTTGAAAACGCCCGGTTCACGACGTCCGGTGTCGGGGTTTCGCCATGTAAATCGCACGACCGCGCTGACACTGGCCTCCGAGAGTATGGTCGGTGCGATCTCAACCGCGAAGGCTGCGAGCCGCGGCCCCAGATCCCGCTGAATGATTGCTCGTATATCCTCCGGCTTGACATCGCGAATGCCATTTTCCAGCCGGGAGAGCGCTTTCCGTAGGGCGGGACGGAGGTTTTGGTTCCGCGCGATGACCTGTCCCAGTTTTTGCAGGCCGGGGACTTTCGCAATCAGCCGGAGTAAGCGCGCTTCGGGCGGCGTTTCTTCTGGAAGCTCAAGTTGTTCGAAGAGTTTGGGAGCCAGGCGTGCTGGCGACAGCCGCGCCACCACAAACATCATGGCGTCCCGCACCGGCGGACGCCACTTCAGGTACGTCTCCGGAACTAACCTGTCCACCGGAATAATCTCGTCCACTATCCATTGAGCCATTGCGTCCCGCAAGCCTTGGCCCGCGGGGCTTCGCAACCCGGCTGCAATGATCCGGACCTGCTCAGCGGCCGGCGCATTCTTGGGCAGGAAGTTTGCCACGGCGGCGCGCAACTGCTCCGGTGCCACCTGTCGAAAAGGAGCTTCGCTGATCGAACGATCCAGCATCGGGGACTCCGCTGGTCAACGCCGAACACACCCAGGCAGCTGATTCGCGAGCTGCCACCCTCGTCTGTCGTAGGCTCTGCCTGGCGGTACTTCTCGGTTGTGCGGCTGAATCGTAACTCTGCTCAAATGGCTGCGCAGTGACCGCCGTCACCAGCACTGCGGGAGAACCGCGGTGTCGTTGGGGCGATTGTCCCGTTCTGGTCCCAGTCGCTGCGCCCGCCCGAAATGGGACCGAGGACGTGTCAACGAGGCTCAAGAATCGGCAGATGAGCCGCATCGTACTCGCAGCTTTTCTCCGGCATCGTGAAACCATAACCAAGGAGACATTTCTAATGTGGTATGACAACCGGTAGAAATCACTGACACGCTTCTGCTGCCGTCGCTCTATACTGACGCTGTCGCGGGGAGCCCAAGGCGGCCCGTGTACAGGCAGTTGCCTGTGTGACCTTGAGGCCGTGGTCTGTGCCTTTCGGGTGGCTGTGAGTGAACCGCTACCTCGTTCCTTGAGACCGGCGAAGGGAGATCCCAATGCGGCGATTTCTGCACGTGCTCAATCTCCTTCTCCTTCCGGGTAAGACGCCTGATCAGGGATGGCAACCACTGAAAGCGAGGCTCTGGACGGGGCCCGCGAAATGAAGCCGACCGGCTCTCATCAACTGAAACCGCCGATCCCCGAGGCCGAGGTGCGCGCCGCGTTGGAAAGAGTGATCGCATCCGACGCCTTCCAGCGGTCCCCCCAACTCCAGCGATTCCTGCGCTTTGTGGTTGAGGAAGTATGGGCAGGCCGCAGCGACCGGCTGAAAGAGTATGTGGTCGGCACGGAGGTTTTTGGACGACCGGCCAACTATGATCCGAAGCTGGACTCGCTGGTGCGGGTCGAGGCCCACCGCCTGCGCACGGCGCTGGAGGCGTACTACCAAGCGGAGGGTCATGAGGACCCCGTCTTCATCGAATTGATCAAGGGTTCCTACGTACCTTCTTTTCGTGAG
>JACQDD010000125.1 GCA_016201265.1 Terriglobales bacterium
CCGGGCGCCGATATTCGACGTCATGATCACGATGGCGTTCTTGAAGTCGACCGTGTTGCCGAGGCCGTCGGTCAACTGGCCGTCTTCAAACACTTGCAACAGGATGTTGAACACATCCGGGTGCGCTTTTTCGATTTCGTCGAGCAGCACGACGGAATAGGGCGCGCGCTTCACGCGCTCAGTGAGCTGTCCACCCTCTTCGTAGCCGACGTATCCCGGAGGCGAGCCGATCAGCTTCGAGACCGAATGCTTCTCCATGAATTCCGACATGTCGAAGCGGACGAGAGCTTTGTCGCTGCCGAACATGAACTGCGCGAGGGTGCGGGCAACTTCGGTTTTGCCGACGCCCGTGGGGCCGAGGAACAGGAACGATCCGATGGGGCGATTCGGGCTCTTCAACCCGGCCCGGCTGCGACGGATGGCACGTGCCAGGGCGCTGATCGCCTTATCCTGCGAGATGATCCGCTTGTGCAGCTCTTCTTCGATGCGCAGCAGCTTCTGTGTCTCTTCTTCTTTAATTGAGGTGATGGGCACGCCGGTCCAGCGCGATACCACGTCCTCGATGTCCTCCCGACCGACGACGCCGGTGGAGGATTCATCGAGGTGGTATTTTTCGCGAAGAGCACGCAGGTTCTCGCGCTCTTTGCGTTCTTCGTCCGAGTAGAAGCGCGCCTTCTCGAACTCGTGGTTCGCGATGGCGTTCTCCATACGGTGGACGATGAACTTGATCCGCTTCTGGACTTCGGTCAACTCCTCGGGCAGCGAGGTCTGGCGCAGCTTCACCCGCGCGCCGGCTTCGTCGATCAGGTCGATGGCCTTGTCGGGCAGGAAGCGGTCGGGAATGTAGCGGTTCGAATGCGACACGGAGAAGTTGATCGCGTCGTCGGTGTAGGTGACGGCATGGAACTTCTCGTAGCGCTCCTTGATGCCGAACAGGATCTTGATGGCGTCGACTTCGTTGGGAGGCGGAACTTTCACAGCCTGGAAGCGGCGTTCGAGCGAGCGGTCTTTCTCGATCGACTTGCGGTATTCGCCCGGAGTTGTTGCGCCAATGCACTGAATCTCGCCACGCGACAGCGCTGGCTTCAGAATATTCGCGGCGTCGAGCGAGCCTTCGGCCGATCCCGCGCCGACCAGAGTGTGCAGCTCGTCAATAAAGATGATGGAATTCTGCGACTCCATCAGTTCTTTCATGATGGTCTTGAGGCGCTCTTCGAATTGTCCGCGATACTTGGTGCCGGCGACGATCAGCGAAAGGTCGAGAGCCAGAATCCGCTTGTCGGCGAGGAACGAAGGAACTTCGCCGTCGGCGATGCGCTGCGCCAGGCCTTCGACGATGGCCGTCTTGCCCACGCCGGGTTCGCCGATGAGCACGGGATTGTTCTTGGTGCGCCGGCAGAGAATCTGGACCACTCGTTCGACTTCGCCTTCGCGTCCGACGAGGGGGTCGAGCTGGTTGTCCATGGCGGCCTGCGTGAGGTCGCGGGAAAATTCGCTCAATAAAGAAGATTCGCGCTGTCCGCGCTGGGGCTGCGCTTTTTCCTGACTGGTCCGCGCCAGTTCTTCCCGGATCGTTGAAAGCCGCAGGCCACGCTCGTGCAGGATTTCGGCGGCGAAGCACTTCTCTTCCCGCAGCAATCCGAGCAGCAGATGTTCGGTTCCGATGTGTTTATGGGAAAGGCGCTCCGCTTCTTCAGCGGCATAGGCCAGCACGCGCTTGCACTCGTTGCTCAGGGGAAGATCTACGGAGGTCGAAACTTTTTCGCGGATGGTGGTGTGACCCTCGATCTGCTTGCGGATCGATTCCACCGAGGCATGGGAGCGCAGGAAACGGTTGGTCAGGGCCTTATCTTCGCGGAGCAGTCCGAGCAGGAGGTGTTCGGTCTCGATGTAGGGAGAACCGAACTGGCTGGCCTCGTACCGCGCAAAAAAGATGACGCGCCGGGCTTTCTCCGTATAACGTTCGAACATATACTCGCTACCCCCTGAGCTCTTGCGGAGAACCGAGCCTGCCTGCCCGCCCCCCCCTGACCGAAACCTTTATTGTGCAATCAATCGTCCAACAACCCAAGCGGTATCACCGTTAACAGTAACACCGCGTGACCTTGCCGTCGGGTACTTTGGTTTGTGCACTCAGTCCCTGCCTGTCTTTCCTCACGCCGGAAGCGACTCCGGCGCCACTTCCTCTATTCTGCCCTGATCGAGACGCAACACTCTATGGCACCGTCGTGCGAATGCCAGATTGTGGGTGGCGATCAAGGAGGTGAGCTGATGCTCGCGATGCAACCGCGCGATCAATTCAAAAACCAGTTCAGCAGTGCGACCGTCGAGATCGCCGGTGGGCTCATCGGCCAGCAAAAGTTGCGGCTTGGTGACGAGGGCCCGGGCCAGCGCCACACGCTGCTGCTCGCCTCCGGAGAGTTCCCCGGAGCGATGATGCGCTCTCGGCTCAAGACCAACTTCACGCAACCAAGCCGACGCTTCCTTTTCCGCTGCCGGCAAGGTCTGTCCCCGCGTCAGCAGCGGCATGGCCACATTTTCCAAAGCGGTGAACTCCGGCAGCAGGTAGTGAAACTGCCAGACGTAGCCGATTTCACGGTTGCGGAACTCGGCAGCAGCATCTTCGGAGAGCAAATTCACCTGCGCGTTGGCGCAGTATACGGCACCCGCAGAAGGCCGATCAAGCGCGCCCAGGATGTGTAACAAGGTACTCTTGCCCGCACCCGATTGGCCGACAATCGCCAACATCTCTCCCCTGCTCAGCTGGAAAGACAGGTTTTCAAAGAGCAGCAACTTCGCTTCGCCTGAGCGAAACTCCTTCTTCAAACCTTCCACCCGCAGCAGCGGGCTTTGCTCTATTGGATGCAAACTGCCTTCCCTCCGGCTCAGGAGGCCCCGGTGATGCCAGCAACTCAACTCGCAACAACGGTCTACGCGGGCTCCGGTTCCATTAGATCATGAGGAGGAATGCAGTTGCTCCTTCCGCATGTTCCACTTTTGGGAATGCAATATGCGGAAAACTGTATACCCGAAAATAACCGCTGTAATGTGACCGTAGTCACAGGCCGGTGAAAGGGCAAACACCTGCGGGAGTGCCGTCCAGAAGCGCTGTGAAACCGAGGCTTGGCCGTAAGGGTCACTGCGGTGACTACAAATGGCATCTCTTTAGAACTGGCAGGTTGCGGAACAATGCATCTCGCCGACCTTAGCCAAAAGAGGCTGCCAAAAATGCGCTGCTTTCGGCATCGCTCAAGCGATACCCTGATACGAATCCTGCGTTTTTTGTAGCCTGCTCGTATTCCGAACGGAAGCGGCTCAGGATTCTTCCACGGCAGGCACCCAGTTCCGGCGCTCGAGGATAGTCGGAGGTTCGTAGGTCTTACCAGCGGCGAGCCGGCGATCCTCGCGGCGCGTGGTCCACAGCAGGACTGGTCCCACCACGTTCGCCACCAGCCGCGACATGGTACCAAATTCCTTCCCAATTTCCCGCCGCAGCTCCCGGATCTGCTGACTCACGTCCTGGTTCACTTTGCGGAAATAGTGTTCCGCTGCCCAGAGCGCGGCGCTGTAGGCGGTACGGAGTTTGACGTTCTCGCGTTCGAAGCGCTCGCGCACGCGCAGATCGGGATAGTCCCGATACTTTTGCCATCCCTGGAGCATGGTTTGGCACATGCGGTAGAGGCTGGGACCGTTGCGTTCGAAGTCGCGCCAGAACGCCCAGTCGAGAAAGCGCTTGGAGTCATCGCGCGAAATCGCCGCGTGCTGGAAGTTGAACTTGTCCTGACCGTGAATGTCGGCCGGGTCTATGCCCTCGAGCATCTTCCCCTGTTCCGACATCTCCTTGTACAACGGCGTGCCCGGCACCGGCGTGTACAGCATGAACTGATGGAAGTCGGTATTGTGCCCGACTGCGTACTCGATTTCCTCCCGTATGTTGTCCGGGGTGTGGTGCTCGAGGCCGATGATCGTCGAGCCCTGCACGCGAATCCCGTGCTCGCGCAATTCCCGCGTCAGTTGGTGCGAATCCGTGCCCTTGAGCTTCTCGTACTTCGACCGCGGAGACTCCAGGCCCATCCAGATCCACGACACGCCCAGTTCCACCAGTTCTTCAACCTTATATTTGCGGATGGCGTTTGCCGAGGCGAACACTGCCATCCCCCAAGCCTTCTTCGCTTCCTTCATGCGCTCGAGCAGCCGCATGGCCCGCTCCCGGTGCAGCAGGAAGTTTTCGTCCATCATGAAAAATGTCTGCACGCCGAGTGAAGCTTCCGCCTGGCACATGACTTCGAACAGTTCGTCGCCGGTTTCGTAGAAATTGACAAACTTGCCTTTGCCACCGAAAAACGCCGAGGTGGTGCAGAAGTTGCAGCCCATCGGACAGCCGACGGAAGGAATGATGGTCGCCGCCGTGCCGCCTTTCTTCTCCGGCAGGCGGAGGCCCATGATACGCGTCTTGAGGCCCGAAACAATCTCGGGATGCCGAATCGGTGCGCGCTCGTCTTCGCCGAGGTAGCGGCGCATCCAGGAAATGCCCTCGCCGCGCACGATGTGGTCGGCATCAATCATGTGCTCGAGGCCGGGGATGGCCGACACGTGCCCGCCGATCACGATCACGGAGTTCGGCGAGACTTCCCGCACCATGCGGCACATTTCGCGCACCTTGC
>JACQDD010000128.1 GCA_016201265.1 Terriglobales bacterium
CCGCCCATTTGCAGGACGCACTTGTAACGGTCGAACACCTGAAGGAAATCGTAGGCTTGCAGCAGCATGTAGCTGAACTCGGTGAAGGAGATGCCGTCTTCGGAATCCAGGCGGCGCTTTACGGACTCCTTGTTCAGCATGTAGTTCACCGTAAAATATTTTCCGGTGTCGCGCAGGAAGTCCATCAGCGAGATGGGCGCCAGCCAGTCGGCGTTGTTCACGATGAGCGCGGCATTTTCCGCGGCGTGGAAGTCGAGGAGCGGCTCGAGTTGGTTCCGCAGGCCTTGCAGATTTTCTTCGATCTGTTCCAGGCTCAGTAGCGGGCGCTCCGCGGATTTTCCGCTGGGGTCGCCGACCATGCCTGTCCCCCCGCCGACAATGGCGATCGGCCGGTGACCGTATTTCTGGAAGCGCGCCAGCGCCATCACCGGCAACAGCGATCCCACGTGCAGGCTCGCGGCGGACGGGTCAAAGCCGATGTAGCCAGTCAGGCGCTCGCGTTCGGCGAGAGCTTCCAGCCCCTCGCTGACGTTGTACACAATGCCGCGCCAGCGAAAGTCTTCCAGCAGCGATATTCGAGATTCGGTCATCTCTGTTTTCTGTCCGGAATGCAAATTGCCCGCGTGTTTCTACACCCTGCACCCAACACCCTGAACCCTATTTGTTTTGAATCACCCGGCGGCCCTCGATCTTGAACTCACCCGACAGCACGATCTTGACCGCCTCGGAATAAATGCGGTGCTCTTCGCGCAGGATGCGCTCGGAGAGAGTCTCCGCGGTGTCGTCGTCGCGGATGGTCACGGTGGCCTGGATAATGATTGGCCCGGCGTCAAGATTTTCGTCCACAAAGTGCACGGTGCAGCCGGACACTTTTACGCCGTGCTCCAGCGCCTGGCGCTGCGCCTCGAGTCCGGGAAACGCCGGCAGCAGCGACGGGTGCACGTTCAGGATTTTTCCAGGAAACGCGCGCACAAACAGCGGCGAAAGCAGCCGCATGTACCCCGCCAGGCAAACCAACTCGACGCCTTTTTCCTGGAGCGCCGCCACCACCTGCCGGTCGTGCTCTTCGCGCTGCAGGCCCTTCGACGGGAGCACCCGCGTCTCGATGCCCCGCGCTTTCGCTTTCTCGATCCCCGCCGTGCCTTCGCGGTTACTCACCACCAGGGCAATTTCCGCGTTGGGGATGCGCCCCGCCGCGACGCTTTCCGCCAGCGCCTCGAAGTTCGAGCCGCGGCCGCTGAGTAAGACGCCGATGCGCTTCTTGGGCACGGGAGCACGTTAACACAAGGGACAAATCTTTTGAAACTACAGATGAAAAGACCAAAAACAAAACATTAACGCAGAGAACGCAGAGAAGCACAGAGGCCGCAGAGAAAAACACTTCAAGACCACGCGCCATTGTGGTTGTGGCAAGTTTTTCTTTTCCATGCGGATTGCGAGCGTGTACTATGGAAATTGCCTACC
>JACQDD010000129.1 GCA_016201265.1 Terriglobales bacterium
CCTGACCAACTGCCCAAATCCGGGATCACCCCACCGGCACAGGGCACGGCCAGACTGGAGCTGGAATTGGTCTTGAATCTTGCCGTGCGCGCTTTCAAAAGCCATTCCGGAAGGCCACATCTTGCGGGAATGGATCGGCAGTTCGACATTTCCCAGGAAGGCCGCCGCCAACTCAGCGAGAGGTTTGGGCACCTCGATGCTGAGCCTTGTCTCCGGGCGGCAGTTTGCGCATTTCCCGCAGCGGCCAGCGCCGGGATCATTCAGTTCGGACGACAGGAACTGCATCAGGCATTGCCGGGACGCCATGTACTCGCGCATTCTGTCCTGTTCATGTCTTCGTAGAGCCGTAATTCTGTCAATCCTCTCCTTCGGCATTTGCCACGGCACCGGATTGCGGGCGTAACCGTTTTCCGTTTTCTGAATCGGCGACGGCGATTCGAGCAGCAGGAATTCCAGAACTTTATCCAACTTTCCTTTTCTCACGTTCGATTGCTGCCCGAGCGTAGAAATCTTCAAAGGAGTTGCGGCCTCACGCAGCGCCGTAAGCACTCGATTCACTTCGTCGGCCGTTGGAAATGCGGTGTAGATGAAGTATTTGGCGATATCGTCGTCTTCGGACCCGCACAGCAGGACCCCGTAGGCTTCTGCGAGGGCCCGGCCGGCACGCCCGACCTGCTGATAATAGTGGACCACCGACGCGGGCCGCTGGAAGTGAATCACAAACCCGAGGTCTGGCTTGTCGAAACCCATGCCGAGCGCGACCGTGGCTACCAGCGCCTTCACTTCATTACTGAGGAGTTGCTCCTCCAGTTGTACTCGCTCCTGCGCTTGCAGTTGGGCGTGGTACGCCTTCGCGTTGATCGCTCGCGATTGCAGCCATTCAGAAAGAACCTGAGCGTCTCGCACGGTGAGCGTGTAGATGATTCCGCTGCCCGGCAGCCGGGGAACGTGATCGGCGATCCACGCCATCCTGGCGGCTTGCGATGGCATATGAATGTTCTGGAGCCTGAGACTTTCGCGAGTCAGTGGACCCCGAATCGCCGCCAGGTGTGGCCCCAACTGAGAGAGCAGGTCGGCGACGACTCGATCGTTGGCGGTGGCCGTTGTGGCCAGGACCGGCACGTTTCCCGGCAGGGCTCGCAGAATGCGGACGATTCGCCGGTAGTCGGGCCTGAAGTCGTGGCCCCAATCCGAGATGCAGTGCGCTTCATCAACCACAAAGAGGCCAATGCGGGCCGCGACCGGCAGCAGGCAGTGCGTCACAAAATCTTCATTGCTAAGGCGCTCCGGGGAAATCAGCAGGATGTCGACTTCATTTTTGAGCAACGCCCCTTGCACGGCGGACCAGTTGGCGACATTGGCAGAGTTGATGGTTTCAGCTCGCACCCCGATTCGCCGGGCCGCCTCAATCTGATTCCGCATGAGGGCCAGCAGCGGAGAAATAAGCAGTGCGCATCCGGCGCCGCTCTCCCGAAGTAGGCGCGTAGCAAGAAAATAGACGATGCTCTTCCCCCACCCGGTCCGTTCCACTACCAGCAGCCTTTCGCGCCGGAGCAGTCGCTCAACGGCTTCCCACTGACCGGAACGGAATTCGGCCGTCGGAGATCCTACGGCGGTACGCAGCAGGTTGAGGGCGCGTTCTCTCACTCGGGCTTCCTGAACTCTCAACAGGAATAGTCTTTGTACGGAGCTGGATGATAGTGCCGTCATCACACTGTTTTGGTGACAATTTATTTCGCTCCTCTACCGACTTCAGGGAACACTTCTGAGAGACTGGGTCATCGGCCCGCATCCACAGGAGCGTAAGTTATTTGTATGCAATATTTTGGCTGCCTCTTGGTGGTCGCGGAGCAGGAGGTCCCCCGCGCGGGGTGCGATAACCAACCATCGCCGAATCGCGTCCAACGATCTATAAAGAAGAGGATCGCAACCGGAGGCCCATGAATCGCAGACGGTTTCTGCTTGCCGGCGCCGCGGGGGCCGCGGGAGCTGCGGGCGCATGGATTGGTTCGCGGATGTTCTCGGCGACGTTTGCGGCCCCGCCCCCATTGGCGCAAAAGGTCGCGGCCTCCGACCTGGTCACGCTGGGGAGGACTGGCATCCGCACCAGCCGACTCGCGATGGGCACCGGCACCATCGGATTCGGTCATCACTCCCACCAGACCGCGCTGGGCCTGAAGGGGCTTTCGGACCTTTTGCTCAATGGCTACGACCACGGCCTATACTTCTTCGACGCGGCCGATGCCTATGGCAGTCATCCTCACGTCGCCGAAGCGCTCAAACATGTTCCGCGCGACAAGGTCACCATCCTCACCAAGACTTTCTCGCGCGATCCACAGTCTGCTCGCGCCGATCTCGAGCGCTTCCGCCGTGAGCTTGGCACCGATACCATCGACATCTGCCTCATGCACTGCCTCACCGAGGGCGACTGGACCGAACGCTTCCGAGGCGTGATGGACGTGCTCTCAGAAGCGAAAGAAAAAGGCATCATCCGAGCTCACGGTTGCTCGTGCCACTCGATTGAAGCGCTGCGCGCCGCCGCAAAATCGCCTTGGGTTGAGGTGGACTTGGCGCGCATCAATCCGATTGGCTCACACATGGACGCCTCGCCGCAGGAAGTCGTCGGCGTGTTGAAGGAAATGAAGGTGGCGGGAAAAGGAATCATCGGGATGAATATCCTGGGACAGGGCAACCTCCGCGGCCGCGTTGACGACGCGCTCCGCTGCGCTCTGTCGCTCGGAGTGCTCGACGCCTTCACCATTGGCGCCGAAAGTAAGGGCGAGCAGGAAGATCTGATCCGCCGCATCGCTGCTGCGTGAGAGGCAAGAGATTACAGTCGAGCTCTCGCGTCCGACAAGCCGCTTGGCCTGTAAGCGGCTCGCCGATTGGGAGCGCAACCGCTTCGTCTAAGTCCGCGTAACTCCCGTTGCATGGGCGCAGACCGCATGGTATCTTCGCCCGCATGGATAGTCTTCACTCGCAGCCGACTCCCCAATTCGGCAAGGCCGAGTATGTGGGAGAGCCTGGAACGGACCGCTGCTCCGCTTGCGGCCAGCCGGTTATTCACGAGTACTACCGGGTGAACGGCGTGATGGTGTGTCCGGCCTGCACCGCCAGCGCCCAGACTTCCCTTCCCAAGGATACTCACGGGTCTTTCGTGCGTGCCGTATTGTTCGGCAGCGGCGGAGCTCTTTTCGGACTTATCCTCTACTCGGCCTTCGGCATCATCACCGGACTGATGATTGGTTATCTCTCTCTGGCGGTCGGTTACCTGATCGGCAAAGCGATGATGATGGGCTCAAAAGGGATTGGCGGGCGCCGATACCAGATCGTGGCGGTTCTCTTGACTTATGCCGCGGTTTCCATGTCGGCCATCCCGATTGCGAATCGCGATGCAGTCGAAGCAAGAGGGGCAACAGCAGGAGCAGAGGCAGAAACTTGCGCAACAGCAGCACCAGTCACTTGCCGATGAACAACGACAGTTGGAGAAAGAGTTTGGCCAGGAGACTTCACAGCCACCCCCCGCGCAAAGCAAACCGTCTTCTGAATCTCCGCAGCATCCTAAGATGGGGTTAGCTGCGGCACTGGGATACATGGCATTGCTTGGGCTCGCTTCCCCCTTCCTCGAACTGCAGGATCCAGTCCACGGTTTCATTGGATTGATCATTCTGCTGGTCGGGATTCGCATTGCGTGGCAGATCACCGCCGCGAAAATGCCGGAGATTACCGGCCCGTTCCAAAATTCACCGGCTGCGTAGTCGAGCTTTTTCGCGTGTCCACACCAACTCCCCACATGGCCACTACCTGCAGAGAATGTGGACGTGATCTCGCGCCCGGCGCGCTGGCATGCGAGAACTGCCGGACTCTCGTCCACCAGGAAGAGCTGGAACGGCTGGCTGCGTCGGCGAAACAGCTCGAGGCTCAAGGTCAATTGCGCGAGGCCCGTGACCGCTGGATGGAGGCATTTCTCCTGCTGCCCGGTTTTTCCAAGCAGGCGGATTGGATCAAGAGTCACGCGGGCGAACTCCAGACAAAAGCCGATGCCGCTCAGTTGCCTGAACCCGAAAACAAGTGGGCGAGCAAGCTGGGTCCTGTCGGGCCAGTCGCGATTCTGCTGGCGAAAAGCAAAGTTCTGTTCGGAGCGATCTTTAAGCTGAAATTTCTCTTCAGCTTTGCCGCGTTCTTCGGCGTCTACTGGAGCCTCTACGGTCCCAGGTTCGGCCTGGGATTTGCCACCTTGATCCTGCTCCACGAAATGGGCCACTTCATTGACATCAAGCGCCGCGGCCTGCCTGCGGATATGCCGGTCTTCATGCCGGGACTTGGCGCTTACGTCCGGTGGCAGGCGCTGGGCGTATCACTGGAGACGCGCGCCGCGGTGAGTCTGGCCGGGCCGCTGGCCGGATTGCTGGCCTCGATCGGATGTCTGCTGATTTGGAGGGCGACAGGGGATACTCTCTGGGCAGCACTAGCGAGAGCAAGCGCCTGGCTGAATATCCTCAACCTGATCCCGGTCTGGGTGCTCGACGGCGGACAAGCGGCTGCCGCATTAAACAAAACCGAACGGCTCATTCTTCTCGCGGCTGCTCTTGGGTTGTGGTTGTTTCTCGACCAGAATCTCTTCTTTCTGGTGGTCGCCGGCGCGACCTATCGGCTTTTCACCAAGGACATGCCTTCGCAGCCGAGTCGCTCAACAACGATCTACTACCTGGTAGTGCTCACCATGCTTGGCTTGGTCATGTGGCTCTGTCCTGGGCACGGTTCCGGGCTGGAGTAGTCAGAAAGCGTGCCGGCCTCGACTGCTTCCCCAACGCTTGCCCCCGACAGCAGAAACCGAGCCAACTCCCGCGGCTCCGCGAGGTATCCCAGTCCAGATCGACATAGTGGGAATCACGGGGCTACTGCCAGGCTGACCGCTCCCCGCGCCACCTGAAACGCCCCGTCCCGCGCGCCCACCCAAAAGCTGTAATTCCCGGAACCAACCGGCGCAAAGGTAATGGCCGACGCATCTTTGGGACTGTGGCTCCCAACGTCCACGCCGGTCTGCGAACAGGAGAAGCTGTTGCTGGTTATCGTCGAGATCGTGCATGTCCCGTTAAATGATCCGTCGTTAGCCTGGTTCCCCGTGCCGTTGACAAACCCGCTCATCGTGATGCTCTGCCCGGCGAGCGGCGCCCCGCCAATCGTCGTCTGCTGCAACTGGAAGGTCGAGACGTTGGCTGCCCGCGAAACTGTCCCCACGATGAACGGCCCGTTCACCACGCCGCCGCGTCCGACGATGATTCCCGCACTCGCCGGAAACGATCCGCAATTGCCGGCGCATTGCGCGGGATCGGTCTCAATCCACCATCCCTTGTACGGCGACGCCCCCGCTGATGCCTGTAGCGCCGCCTGGTACGCGGTTCCCACGGTTGCCGCAGGAAGTGATGTGGTCGTAACCGTCAGCGTCGGATAGTACGTCGTTCCCCGAACTCCTTGCGTCAATTGCGTGAGCACCGTCAAGTCGACACCGGGATTCTTTCCGGTTGACGCACGCAATCCGGCATCGCTGGCAGAGTTCAGGTAGGTCGAACTCGTAATGGAAAAGTTTCCCGTACGTCCGGTGTTC
>JACQDD010000131.1 GCA_016201265.1 Terriglobales bacterium
GATGCGATCAAAGCCGACGGTCTTGCGATTGAAAAAGTTCGTCAGCGTCTGATTGGTGGAGATGGGGTCGTCCAGCGAGCCGGAGGCAATGGTGATTCCGCCGTAGAGCTCGTCGGTGAGGTTGCCGGTCAGGTTGAGGCGCGCGCGGACGCGCTGGCGCTGGCGAGTGGTCTGCTGGGCCTGGAGGAAGGGCTCGTAGCGGAAGCGGAAATCGCCGCTGAAGCGGAAGTTGCCGAATTGACGGAAGCGGCCGTCCGCAGTACGCCCGGCAGCGACCAAGTCACTCTGAACCGTGGAGACTTTCTTTTGCAGGTCGGAGGTGTTCTGTGCAACGACGCCAAGCTGTCCGGCGACGACATTCAGCTCAGAGGAATTCTTTGCCGCGGTTTCCTGCGCCGCCTGCGAGGCCGAAATTTGCTCCTGGAATTGTCTTTCGATGGCTTCGACTTTTTCCTGCTGCGCGCGAAGAGCGGCGCGAGTGTCGCGCAACTCGCGGGCCTGCTCCAGGAGCATCTGCTTTAATTCAGCGAGCTCCGCCTTGAGAGCAGGCGTCTCCTGTGCTGCCCCTTCGGCTCTGCTCAGGGCGAGCGGCGGCGTGGCGGGAGCCTTTTGGGGCGATTGCTTCTGCACCTGTACAGATGTCGCACATACCAACGCCAGAATCAGCCCCAACCGAATAAGTCTTCGCATGACGGTTCCTCCAAGGAATGCCCGTGCCATGATAACTTACGGCCCGACGGCCATGCCCCTCAACTTGCGGGGTGTTGAAAAAACTCCCGACCTTATCAAGACTGGCGCTTTACGCTATGCTGGGTGGGCCCGCAGCGCCGCCCGCGCCGGCTACCTGGTGATGATCATGCCAAATCGAAAACGAATTCTTGCCCTATGTCTCGCTTGCGTACTTGTGTGCGGCCTCACGGCTTTGGCCCAGAAAGCCGTCCCGAATACGTCGGGACAGCCGCTGCGGCGGATTGCGTTCGGCTCCTGCGCCCTACAGAGCGAACCGCAGCCGATCTGGGAGAGCATCCTCGCGGTGAAACCGGATCTCTTCC
>JACQDD010000039.1 GCA_016201265.1 Terriglobales bacterium
GAGCGCACCTTACGGCGAAACTCGCCAAAGCTTTTTTCTTCATTTTCATAGGATTGGACTGCGATCATGGCTTACACCTTTCGCGCAGATGAGTTATATGATCCCGCGATCCTATAGCTCTATTTCCTTCAAGTCAAGAACTTTATTTCCTTCTTGATGTTAGAGTTATGGGAAAAATAGCAATTTGATATAAGCGCGTGGTATACTCACACCATGAAATTCCGGACTCTGCAGGACAATCTCCGCAAAACCCTTTGGGAACGCATTGACGAAGGGGACCTCACCGGCCTGCGTCTGGCGGAGCAGACCGGCTTCAAGCAAGCCCATATCTCCAACTTTCTCAACCGCAAGCGCGGGCTGAGCCTGGAGGGCATGGACAAAGTCCTGTCCGTGCAGCACCTTTCCGTGCTCGACCTGCTCGACCCCTCCGAGATCAACAAGCGCGCCTCCATCGTCCCGCCCAGCGAGGACGAGTTTGACAGCGTGGTGGTCGCCGACCCAAAAATCGCCGCTCAGGAACCGCTCATCATGAGCATGCACGTCAAGGAAATCCTGAAATTCAAGAAAACTTTCCTCCGCCGCCTGCGCGAAGCCATGGAAGGCGACCGCGACGGCTGGGAACGCTTCGTTGTCCTCAAGGTGGATGCCCGCGAAGGCATGAGCATGTACCCGCGCATGCTTCCCGGCGCCACCCTGCTCATCGACCGCCATTACAACTCGCTGACTCCTTACCGCAAGGGCGAAAACAACATGTACGCCGTGCGCAAGGACGAAGCCTGCACCATCAAGTACGTGGAAGTGGCCAGCAACCACTTGGTCCTGCGCCCGCACAACCAGGCCTACCCGGTGGAAGTGCTCTCCATGGAAGAAGGCAAGAAGCCCGGCGAATACATCGTCGGCCGGGTTTGCTATGTAGGGATTGAAACCTAGGGCCTTAAGGGACGGGCAACTCCTGTCCGTCCCACACTATTTTCTTCTGGAACTCGCCTCACCAACTCCCCGTACCTACGTCTGACTACCTGGGGTACTCGTCTGCCTCCAGGATCGGGAGAGATCACCATGCGCCATTTGACTTTCGCCCTCTTCGCGTTCGCCCTGCTTTTGACCGCTGCTCACGCCGACGACTGGTCTAAAACCTACACCGTCGGCCATGCTCCACAACTGCGCGTGGACACCTCCGACGCCGATATCCGCCTCGATACCTGGGACCAGAACAAGATCGAGGCCCACGTAATCACCGAGCGCTGGAAGATCGGCGAAGGCGGGATCAAGATTCTCGAACGCCAGACCGGCGACGCCGTGGAAATTGAAGTTCGTTTCCCCACCCGCCACTTCGTAATTGATTACGGCCAGCGTCGCGTGGCGATCGAGATTCACATGCCCCGCGAAGGAAAAGTCATGCTGCGCACCGGCGATGGCCGGATTTCCGTCAACCATCTCAAGGGAGAAATGGATTTCTACAGTGGCGATGGCCGGCTCGAAGTCGAGGACGTGGACGGCGACTTGCGGGCCCGCACGGGCGACGGCTCCATCCGCGTAGCCGGCCGCTTCGATGCGCTGGATGTCAGCTCCGGCGACGGCCGGGTCTCGCTTCTGGTCCGGCCCGGCTCTCGAGTCGCCCGCTCCTGGGAAGTGCGCACTTCCGACGGCAGCGTGGCCCTGGAGATTCCCGCCGACCTCGCCGCCGACCTCGATCTCCACACCGGCGATGGCCACATTACCGTGAATGTACCCGTCACGGTGGAAGGGAAGTTCGGCGGCCAGGACATTCACGGCAAGTTGAATGGCGGCGGCAACCGGCTGGTCGTCCACACCGGCGACGGCTCGATCACGGTGGATAAATCTTAGCCCGGGATGTTAGGGTCTGAGGTTCGCCGATTTCTTCCGAGGCACACATGTTTCTGAAAAAGTTTGCGCTTTTCCCGGCAGCCCTGATCCTGATCTTTCCCCTTCCCCTCTCGGCGCAGAATGCACCCGACCAACCCGTCCTCGATCTCGCCGCCATGGATAAGACGGTCGATCCCTGCGTGGACTTCTACACCTACTCCTGCGGCGGCTGGATGAAGAACAACCCGGTTCCACCCGATCAGTCGAGCTGGGGAACGTACGGCAAGCTCCAGGACGACAACCTCGCGCAGTTGCGCACCATCCTCGAAGAAGCTGCGAGAGCCAACGCCGAGAAGGGCGCGGTCCCGCAGAAGATCGGCGATTACTATGCCTCTTGCATGGATGAGCCAGCCATCGAAAAGCTCGGGGCCGCGCCGCTCACTCCCGAACTGGAGCGCATTGCTCATCTCAAATCGAAGAAGGCGCTGGCGGAGTATCTCGCGACCAGCCAGTTTCCGACCTCGATTTACGGCGGCGGTTCGTTATTCACCTTCCGTTCCACTCAGGACTTCAAGAACTCCGCCGAAGTGATCGCCGAGGCCGACCAGGGTGGGCTCGGCCTGCCCGACCGCGACTACTACTTCAAGGACGACGCCAAGTCGCAGGAGCTGCGCAAGGCCTACCTGGCCCACGTGCAGAAGATGTTCGAACTGCTCGGCGACAAGCCGGAACAGGCCGCCGCCGAAGCCGCCACCGTGATGCGCATCGAAACCGCGCTCGCCAAAAGTCACATGACCCGTGTCGAACGCCGCGATCCGCAAAAGCTCTATCACAGGCTGAGCGTGAAGGAACTCGGGAATCTTTCTCCCCGCTTTGGCTGGAATGCGTACCTGGCGAAGAGCGGCCTCATCTCGATCGAGTCGCTCAACGTGGTCACGCCCGACTACTTCCGCACGATGAGTGCGACGATCAAGAAAGAGAGCCTGCCCGACTGGAAGACATACCTACGCTGGCACGCAGCGCACAATGCAGCGACCAACCTTTCGTCTGCGTTCAACCAGGAGACTTTCAATTTCTACGGCAAGACCCTGCGCGGGCAGGAGCAACTCCCGCCTCGCTGGAAGCGCTGCACCAACGACGTCGACAACGATCTGGGCGAAGCGCTCGGCCAGGCCTACGTGGCCCGGTATTTCAGCCCGGAAGCCAAGCAGGCCGCGGTCAACATGGTGAAAGAGATCGAAGCGGCCATGCAGAGCGAGATTCAGGCTCTCCCCTGGATGGGGGCGGCCACCAAGCAGCAGGCACTCACCAAGCTGGAGTCCATCGCCAACAAGGTCGGCTATCCCGACAAATGGCGCGACTACAGCGCGCTCGACATCGTGCGTGGGGACGAGATGGGGAATGCGCAGCGGGCCGCCTGGTTCGAGTTCCACAGATGGCTGGCGAAGATCGGCAGGCCCGTGGACCACGCGGAATGGACCATGACGCCGCCCACGGTCAACGCCTACTACGATCCGCAGAAAAACGACATCAACTTCCCCGCCGGCATCCTGCAGCCGCCCCTGTTCAGCGCGAAGTCCGACGCCGCGCCCAACTACGGCAACACCGGCGGCACTATGGGCCACGAACTCACCCACGCCTTCGACGACGAAGGCAGCCAGTTCGATGACAAGGGCAATCTGCGCAACTGGTGGACCGACGAAGACCGCAAGGCGTTCGAGCAGCGCGCGCAATGCGTGGTAGACCAGTATTCCGGATACACCATCGTGGACGACATCAAGATCAACGGCAAACTGACCAACGGCGAGGACATCGCAGACATTGGTGGAACGCTGCTGGCTTACCTGGCGTGGAAGGAAGACACAAGAAATCAGAAGCTGGAACCGAGCGACGGCTTAACGCCCGAACAGCGCTTCTTCATCGGCTACGGACAAAGCTGGTGTACCAACGAACGGGAAGAAAACAAACGCCTGCGCGCGACGGTCGATCCGCATTCGCCGGAAAAGTATCGCACCAACGGAGTGGTGTCGAACCTGCCCGAGTTTCGCGAAGCCTTCCACTGCAAAGCGGGCCAGCTGATGGTGCGGGAGAAAGTGTGCAGGGTGTGGTGAAGTGAGTGTGGGCGAACCTATCCCCGCTCGAAAGCGTGTTTCTCTTCCAGTTCCCGGCGTGCGTGCGCCATCTCAGATTCGAAGCGCTCTTTCTGCTCCATGAGAGGGGGCAGCGCGGTGGCGTATCGCCGGGCCATGGTGAACAGTCCCCGTTGCATGAGGCCAGCCGCAACCTCGGCAACATGGTCGGTCGAAGTCTGTAAGTAGAGAGCGTCGGTCGCATCGCCCAGCCACACATCGCCGCC
This sequence comes from Terriglobales bacterium, assembly GCA_016201265.1. Taxonomy (GTDB): domain Bacteria; phylum Acidobacteriota; class Terriglobia; order Terriglobales; family Acidobacteriaceae; genus Acidiflorens. Next base: position 4,184 of record JACQDD010000039.1, read on the forward strand.
CACCAGACGCGTCTGCCAGTACACTTTGCGTTCGAGCAGGCGCGCGATCTCTTCGTCCGTGGCCTTCCCGAAAATCCACTGGTTGCGCTTGAAGCTGTAGTGGCGGCTGGAGAACAGCAGAGGCACCAGCTTGGCGGATTTCAGAAACTCGATCTGTTTGTGATCCACATCTTTGCGCAAGGCATTGATGATGGGGCCTTCCGTGTCTTTTGGTTCGAGCGAAGGCAGAACCTCGCGCAGCGTAGCCGAAAGATTCACAGCGACCAGCGCGCGCAAGCCGCCGGATTTTTCGAGCATGATCTCGGCGTGCAGGACATGGAAGTCCGCGCCGGAACTGGCCGCGCGGAAAGGCCAGTCGAACTTGAAGCTGAGCGGGAGTCCGCTCTGGGTGACGTAGATTGTCTTCGCGTCTGTATTCAAACCGTTGCTTGCTGCAGTCATGGTGCGATCCGGGAAGAAGTGATTTCCATTTTACCCGCACTCGTTCGCTGCTGACGTTACGACCTCGCTACACGCGCCAGTTCGAGAAGATTCCAGACAGCCGATGCAATCAACAATCCACCGAGCGCGGCCATCACCAGCAGGCCGTGCCGCGTCTCCAGCAGATCCGCAAAAACGCCCGCGACAAAGACAAAGAGGAACACCAGTGCGGTCAGGTGGAAACCTTGGCCCGGAAAATTCGGAGCGGCCACGGCCAGGATCAGCAGCAGCACCGCGATCCCGAGCGGCGCGGTATTGCCGAAATACCGGGCCCGCTTCCAGGCAGCGAACACGATCATGGCCGCGGGCAGGGCCAGCATCAAGGGCGGGCTGCCGCCAAACATCGCCTGTTGATTGTGCATGTAGGAGACTGCCGTAACCAGCGCGCGCGGCTCAAACTCCAGCCAGCGCGCATGCATCATCCCATACCAGAGAAGCCCGGGGCGAAATGAATACGACGCGAACAGGATCACGAGCGTAACCGCGCAGGCAGCGCCCCAGATGGCAAGCACAGCGCGCTTCCGCACCGGCGCCACCCAGAGCATGAGCGGCAACACCACCAGTGCCAGCATCCCGAGCGAGAACTGGTTTCCGGCGGCCAGCGTCAGCGATAACCCCAGCAGCAGGATGCGCTTCCAGTTCCAGAGCACCACTTCGCGCGGAGCGTAGAGCGTGTGCGCGACCGCGATGGCGGTCCACACCGCGCCGAACGCGCCCCACACTGCGCCCATCTCTCCAAGACTCTGCGCGCCGGCAACGCTCGCGATCATGGCCGGCGAGAAGCAGTAGAGCACGAGCGCGATGTATCCGCCGGCATTGCCATAAAGGCGCCGTGCAACGTACCAGAGCGATCCCCCCAGCATGACGCCGAAAAACAGGTACGGCGCCACGGCGAGCAGATGCCAGAGCGGCAAGGCTGGCGTCCACGAACTCGGTCGCAGAAGAAGTGGCGCCGCTGCGGTCAGGTAATACAGTGGCGACCGGTCCTCGTCGTATCCGTCGCGAACCCGATGATGGCCAGAGCGTGCGGCAGAAGGCACGCCGGTCGCGGCTTCTGAGCGCAACGACTCCGGCGTTCCGGCAATCGCCCCGCCCTTCCACTGTTGAAGTCCAAGGTAGATCCGCAGAGCCTGGTCAGAGTCAGGTCGGGATGCGTGGAGTGTCTGCACTCGCACCAGCCACAAGCACTGCAACAGATACACGCCGAGCAGCGCGGCCGCGGCAAACTGCGGCCCGCCAATGGAAGCGGATTGCAAAAATCGCCGCATCAAGGGAGACCGAGTGTTTTACCATGTCGGGGACACTCATGGATACGACTCCGCTTCCGCCCTCAGCGCCGGGGCCTTCTCCGCCTGAGGCTGCCTCCGCGGCGATGATTCCGCCCGCGCCGGTCGTTACGAAATCTGTTCAGCAAGAATCGCCGCTGTCACCTCTGTTTGACGTCTTTGCCGGCCCGCACGGAATCTATCCAGGTGTGCGCTGGCTGATCTATTTGATCATCGGCTATGTGTTCTTCCGGCTAGTGGGCGACCTTATGCACGACTTGCATCCCCAGTCTGGCGGGCCGATCTGGTGGGGCATGATCGCGGAGGGCGCCATGGTGTTTGCCGCGATTGTCCCAGGTTTCATGATGGCGCGAATTGAGAAGCGGCCATTCGGCGAGTTCGGCTTACCAGCCCACGGAGCTTTCCGCCGCAATTTCTGGGTGGGCACGCTGTGGGGGATCGCGTCGCTAAGCGCACTCATGCTGGTACTGCGATTGGCCGGAGCCTTCGAGTTCGGCTCGCTCGCCCTGCATGGAGCCAGCATCCTGAAATACGCGGTTTATTACGCCGTGTTTTTTCTGCTCACTGGATTCTTTGAAGAATTTCTGTTTCGCGGCTACTCGCAATGGGTGCTCTCGAAAGGAATACACTTCTGGCCAACGGCAGCGCTATTATCTGTCGCTTTCGGATTGGTCCACGGCGGCAACCCGGGCGAAGGCAAGACTGGCCTGGTCGCCGCCGGATTGATCGGCTTCTTTTTCTCCCTCACGCTGCGCCGCACTGGCAACCTGTGGTGGGCCGTCGGCTTCCACATGTCGTGGGATTGGGGAGAGAGTTACTTGTATTCCGTCCCCGATAGCGGCGGAACGATGCCCGGCCACCTGCTCAACTCCTCATTCCACGGCCCCGTCTGGCTGACCGGAGGCTCCGTCGGCCCGGAAGGTAGCCTGCTCGTCTTCGTGGTGATCGTGGCCATGTGGGTGCTATTCGACCAGCTGCATCCCGAGGTGAAGTACCGGAGTTAGCTTTTCCCGGCTCGTCGCAGGTGAGTCCGAATCCAGTCTCTCAACTCGGACTCGCGCATCTTTCCCGCCGCCACTTTGAGGATGACCTGAATGGCTTCGACCTGCTCCACCCGAAGTTCGAATCCGTTCAGATCCAGAAACAGGAGAATCGCGAGAAACCCCGCCCGTTTGTTGCCGTCATTGAAAGGATGATCGCGGATCAAGCCGAAGCCGTAGGCGGCAGCAAGCCGGGATAGATCGGAGTCCGGTTCATAGTTGAAGACGTGCTGAGGCCGTGCAAGCGCTGCGTGCAGTGCGCTCTCATCGCGCAGACCCGTCAAGCCGCCGTGCTCAGCAAGGCTCTCTGCGTGCAGCAACAGCAAGGCGCGCGAGTTAATCCAGCGAGGACACTTCACTTGGCAAGCGCCCGAAACGTCTCGCGGTACTTCGCCATCAACTTGCGGCCTTTTCCCAGCTGCAACTCGACCTCGGGATCGTAGGGCGTGAGGAGATAACCATCCGGAGTCTCCACGGCAAACAGCTGGTCATCCTTGCGCACCTTCATGCGCGTGAGCATTTCTTTAGGAAGAACCAACCCGGTTGACGTTCCCACAGCGCGCAACTTCAGTTTCATGGTAATGGTTATTATAATACACAAACTGGCGGGAATCCAGCCTCTGCAGCGAGAGCCGCAAAATCACGATTGACGATTTCGACCCGCGAGCGGGTTTGAAAATCGTCAATCGCAAGTCGTCAATGTCTCTACCAGGAGTAGTGCACCGTGTACGTCACCACCTGCTCGCCGTTCGGCGCGACCATCACGGGAAACTCGATCGTCTGCGCGTCGCGTTTCTTGAACTGGTGCGATTGCTCGACCAGCTTCCAGTTCGTCCAGCGATACAGGTGCTCGACCACGCGCACGTTCGCGGCTTCCTTCTTGTGGTTGCGCACGCGGATTTCGAAAGTCTCATCCATCCAGTGCGCGCTCGAATCCACGCGATAGTTGGTGCGCTTGCGCTCGCCCACGATGTCGAACGCGTTGCCGGTATAGACGCGGATCGTCTCGTCTTTGGGCGTGTGGTCAATGGTGTTTTCGCCGACGAACTGCAGGCTGCCGTCGGAATCGCGGCGGTAGAAACGCAGACGCCCCTTGGGCAGCGCGATGCCGAGATGGTTGGTGTCGGAGTTCTTGAACTCCTGCAAAACCCAAACCTTCTTGTTCGACGCCGTGCCGTAGCCCGGATCGTTGCGAATCTGGTCAGAGTTGTAGTAGCCGTACTGATCGAATTGCGCACCGTCGTACACGTAGAGCCGCTGCGACTGGATGCCGGTCGTCCGCACAAACTCGACCTGCTTGGTTTCGTTGTCGCGCAGCGTGGCCGGACGCTCCAGCGTGTAGAGGTGAAATTCGTCGAAGGATTTCTCGCGGACTACGGGTGCTGCGGCATCCTGTGCCATGGCTGATTTCTCGGCAGCGTACATGCGCCCGGCGACGCGCTTGTCCTGAATCTTGCTGACGTCTCCGGCGAGCAGCTTGATGCGCGCGTTTTCAAACGTCTTGCCGCTCTGGTTGCGCATGGTGATCCAGCCGACCAGGTCGAGCGAGTTCATGCCCGAGCCCTTCGCGCCGTCCGCAACCACCAGGTTGTAATCGGACTGCCAGGTCATGCCGCCCGAAACGTAGGAGATTTCCGCCTGTGATTTTCCCGCCTGCGTGGTGGAGAGCTGCCAACTCAGCGTCGGCTTGAGGATCGAATCGCCACCCAGCGCCGGAAACAGCGGCTGGCCGGGCAATCCAAAGCGCAGCACGCCGTCGACCTCAATGATCGGCTGGCCGATGCTGGGCTGCGGGTAGCCATAGTTCTGCTGCTGATAAAACGAGATCGGCACGTATCCGCTGCGGATGATCTTGCCGCGGATCGTCTCAGTCTTCTCACCGCGCTGCACCAGGAAATCAATTGTTTTGCCTTCGTAAACCGAGAGCAGCAGTTCCTGGGAAACGGGATCGTTGCGGTAGCTCTGCTCGAGAATCTGCAGCGGGCGTCCGGTAAGGTCGCGCAGGATGACCGAGTCGGGCTCAAGATGCGCGCTGATTCCGGCAAAATTCACGTGGTTGACGCCCGTGTTCAGGTCGAGCGGCAGATATTCACGGGCAACGAAGAAATTCTGGTTGTAGATAGTGAGCGCGGGCGCGTTGTCACCTTCCCGTAGAGACGCGGCTTGCCGCGTCTGATCCTGCGCAGCAGCAAGAAGCGTAAGGCCGAATAGCGCGAGCAAAAGTTTGTGCATGGTCCCCTTCCCCTTGTGGTTTGTGTAGGGACGGGTCTCTGACCCGTCCCACCGGGCCAAGCCCGGTCCCGTCGGCTCGGGGGAAGCCGACGCTTTTTTCATAGAGACGCGGCTGGCCGCGTCTGATCAGGGAACGGAGATCGCGGAGAAACTTGCGTCGGAAGGCCTAACCACAGAGGACACAGGGGCACAGAGGTAATGCGGAGTAACCGGAGGATTTACTTGTAGCCAGCGTAGCTGGTCACATCAATGGCTCGGGGCCGCATGTGTAACGCCAGCCGTCTCCCCGAGCCGCCCCGCGGCCATCGGACAATGTTTACCTTGACGTTCAGGACGCCGAAGCCGTCATATTTTGCCACGACCCGATATTGACCCGGTTGGAGCCGCAGAAAGTGAAAGTACCCGCTCTCGTCGGTCAGCACGCTGGCCACTTGGCGATGGTCTTTGTCCGCAAGACCTTTGTCGGTAAAGATTGCAACGCAAACCTGTGGAACGGGCACATCAAAAGGATCGACTGCCCGTCCTGTAATGGATCTGAAACTAAGGGGACCATAATCAATCATGTTCTGATTTGCGTACTCGAGTGTGCACGCGACTTGTTCCTGACCAATAACTGGCGAAGCCATCGTGAGCACGATAAGGCCAAGAACCATGGTCCGCATGCTCAAGATGATTCCACTGATCGGAGTTGCATGCAAACCGAGGAGTTACCTAGATGTCCAGGTTCTTCACATCCAGCGCATTGTCTTCGATGAACTTGCGGCGGGCTTCGACGTCTTCGCCCATGAGCGTGGTGAAGATGGTCTCGCACTCGGCGATGTCTTCGAGTTTCACCGAGAGCAGCGTACGGCGTTCGGGGTCCATGGTCGTCTCCCAGAGCTGCTCGGCCGTCATTTCGCCGAGACACTTGTAGCGCTGCACCATGTACTCCTTGCGGCCTTCGTTCAGAACGTAGTCGAACAGATCGCGCGCGGTATTTTTCTCGACGACCTCGGGCTCTTTCGTGCGCCGGGCCGGAGTCTTGGTGATTTTCTTTTGCGCTTCTTCGCCGTCCGCGTCGCTCAACTCCTCGGCCTCGCCGTTCCCCTTGCCGGTCGCGGCCCTGACCACGCTCTCGACCACAAACGGCGGCTCCATGTAAGGCTCGATCTGCTTGAATTTGGCGATCAACTGGCGGCACTCCGGCGTGGAGGCCAGTTCCCAGTTGGTGACGTGCTCTGCGCCCTGCGAATTTACGAAGCGCACTTCCCACAGGTTGTGCTCTTCGTCGAAGTGCGTGTCCACGCTCTTCAGGCTCAGTTCCTTCAGCAGCCGCTTGAGCTCTTTTTCTAGCTTCTCGATTTTCTTCGGTGGCGTATTCTTGTCGCCTTCAAAATCGGCGCGCTTGGCGAGGTCGAGCTTGGGCAGGAGTTCCGTGATTTTCTCCTCGCGCAGGCGCTTGTTCAGCTTGTCGAAAAAGCCCAAGTACTCGTTGAGCACCGTGATGAACTTGGTCAGCGTCGCGCCTTCCAGCTTGGCGGCGCCTTCTCCGTAACGGATGACGAGCCCTTCGGATGCCCGTTTCACCATGACTTTGACGAACTCGCGCTCATCCTTGATGTACTGGTGCGACTTGCCCTTCTTGATGCCGAACAGCGGCGGCTGCGCGATGTACACGTTGTTGCGCTTGATCAGGTCCTGCATGTGGCGGAAGAAGAACGTCAGCAGCAGAGTGCGGATGTGCGAGCCGTCCACGTCGGCGTCGGTCATCAGGATGATCTTGCCGTAACGCAGCTTGGTGGGGTCAAAGTCCTCTTTCGAAATGCCGGTGCCGAGCGCCGTGATCATGGCGCGGATTTCTTCGTGCGCCAGCATCTTGTCGTAGCGCGCCTTCTCGACGTTGAGAATTTTTCCCTTGAGCGGCAGGATCGCCTGGAAGCGGCGGTCGCGGCCTTGTTTCGCGGTGCCGCCGGCCGATTCGCCCTCAACCAGGAACAGCTCGCAACGGTTCGGATCGCGTTCCGAGCAGTCGGCAAGCTTGCCGGGCAATCCGCCGCCGTCGAGCGCTCCTTTGCGGCGCGTCAGGTCGCGGGCCTTGCGCGCGGCTTCGCGGGCGCGGGCCGCGTCAATCGCCTTGTTGATGATCTTGCGCGCGACGGTTGTGTTCTGCTCGAAGAACGCGCCCAGGCGCTCGTTGATGAATGCTTGCACCGTGCCGGCGATATCGGAGTTCAGCTTGCCCTTGGTCTGGCCTTCGAACTGCGGCTGCGGCAGCTTCACGCTGATCACCGCTACCAGCCCTTCGCGGACGTCATCGCCCGTGAGGTTTTCTTTCACGTCCTTGAACAGGCCCATCTGCTGCCCCGCGTAGTTGATGGTGCGCGTCAGCGAGGTGCGAAAACCGGAGAGATGTGAACCGCCATCGACGGTATTGATGTTGTTGGCGAAGCTGAAGACGGTTTCCGAGTAGCCGTCGTTGTACTGTAGACCGATCTCCATCACCACGCCGTCGCGGTCAGCTTCCATGTAGATGGGCTTATCGTGCAGTACCGACTTGCCGCGGTTCAGGTGCTTGATAAATTCCGCGATGCCGCCGTTGTACTTGAACTCGACGCGCTTGGCTTCGCCGGTTTTGGCGTCGGTGACGCGTTCGTCGGTGAGCGTGATCGTAAGGCCCTTGTTCAGGAAGGCGAGCTCGCGCAGGCGCTGCGAGAGCGTGTCGAAGTTGTACTCAGTGACGGTGAAAATCTCGCGATCGGGCAGGAAGTGAACTTTGGTGCCGCGCTTCTTGGTCGCGCCTGCTTTTTTCAGCTTGCTGGTGGGCTCGCCTTTCGAGTAGGTCTGCTCCCAGGTGAAGCCGTCGCGCCAGATCTCAAGTTCCAGTTCGTGGCTGAGCGCGTTCACGACGCTCACACCCACGCCGTGCAATCCGCCGGAAACTTTGTAGGACGACGTATCAAACTTGCCGCCCGCGTGTAGCTTGGTCATCACGACTTGCGCGGCGGAAACTTTCTCGCCGTCGATGTCCATGTTGTCCACAGGAATGCCGCGGCCGTTGTCCACCACCGTGATCGAGTTGTCGAGATGAATGGTGGCTTCAATCTTGTCGGCGTGCCCGGCGAGCGCCTCGTCATCTTGTTTTTCGTGTCGGCGATTTGGGTCTGCACTTCTTTCGTGGCCATTCCGCTCCGTGGAGATTGCCGGATCGAGCGCTCCGGCTGGGTGGACGCTTCCGGGACTGCTCAGGCGACCTCAAACTATTGAAATTCCTGCTAGTTAGCTGTCACCAGAGATGTTTGTATTTTAGCACAAAGTCAACCCGAATCGGGGCACGAATCGCGACTCTAACCCACGCTTTTTGTTGCTGTTAGAGAGGTGCTTTTCGAGTAATTTCCGCGGTCGCCATGATGTGGACTTCTAGGCGAGGAGAATCTATTTTGCCTTCGATTTCAGGGCAGAAAAACTGAGCCGATCAATCAGGTCATTGACCGCGTCGTCGTTGTCCGCGAGGAATGTGAAAGAGACGATTTGCCCTTTCGCGAGGAGCACGAGTGTGGACTGGTGCATGGTGAGTTTCTCGTTGAGCGGCTTCGAAAAATCGGCGCGCACCAGTCGCTGCGTGTCAATTTCTACTTCTGACGGATCACCGCCGGCTTTGAAGCCCTTGGATGTCGTGAGCTCTGTCAGCGGCCCGAGATAGTCTTCCGCTTTCTTCAGGCCGGGATAGGAAACTGCACTTTCGGCAGCGATCACGACCGCGGAGTTGATGGTTTCTCCAGCAGCCTGCGGCGGCCGCTCGAAGATGGCCAGCAGGACTTCCCCCTTCGCAGCCTCGTTTCCTTCCTGCATTTCCTTCGTGCGCTCGACCCAGCCGTACGGGATGCGGTAGCGGAAGCCAAACGCCGTGTTGCGGTAAAGAGTCTCGGCAGATTCTGCAGGCCTCGATACGGGCGGAGTTGACGGCTTGTGTTGCACCTGAGCGGTGGCGGCAAGGCAGAGAGCAAGAGCCAGCGACGCAAGGCGGAGAGTCATTGCGGATGCGACCAGTGTACATGCCGGCATCGAAGGCTTGTGAGGGTGCGACTCTCTTTGCGTTCTTTGCGACCCCTTTGCGCCCTTTGCGGTAAGGGTTATTAACCGCAAAGCTCGCGAAGAATCGCAAAGTGCGCAAAGGATCCCCCGTATGCGCCGAGGGGACCGGTACAATCTCAATCACAAGAATCTACCGAACAAACTCTATGGAACTCTCGCTTACTGAAACTGAAGTTCGCGTGCTCGGGTCGCTGATCGAAAAAGACATTACCACTCCGGAGTACTATCCGCTGTCGCTGAACGCGCTGATGAATGCGTGCAACCAGAAGTCGAATCGCGACCCGGTGATGCAACTCGGCGAAGAGGCCGTCCGCAACGCGCTCAGCGGGCTGCAGGAACAACGCCTTGCAGGCCCTGCCGGCGGCGCCGACAGCCGCGTGACGAAGTACGAGCATCGTCTGCAAGAGGTGTTCAACTTCACGCGTCCGGAGATTGCCGTGCTCTGCGCGCTGCTTCTGCGAGGCCCCCAGACACCGGGCGAACTCCGCGGACGCACCGAACGTATGCATCGGTTCGAGGCGCTGGATGATGTGCACTCGGCCTTGCAGAAGCTGATGCAGCGCGAACCGCCACTGGCCAAAGTGCTGCCGCGACAGCCGGGGACGAAAGAGTCACGCCATGTGCATTTGTTCGCCGGCGATGTGGTGGTCGACGCAACTCCGCAATCGGTAAGCCCTGCGGCTGACCGTTGTTCCGCGGATGCGGAGCGCGTAGCTCGGCTGGAAGAAGAAGTGGCTGCGCTGCGCAGGGAAGTCGGGGAGATTAAGGATCAGTTAAATCGGTTTCGCAAGCAGTTTGAGTGATTGTGTGGGGCGGACACTCCTGTCCGCCGCCTTTGACTGTAGTTTTTGGAGGCAGTTTGAGCGATTACATCCGAGACACGCAGAACGCCGAGGAAAATAAGGGTGTGTGATAGAAGTCAAGGGCGGCGGACAAGAGTGTCCGCCCCACACTTACAGCACCCGTTCCTGCGTATATCCGGCGGCGCCCAACGCTGAGATGATTTCCGCGATGTGGTCGGGGCCGCGGGTTTCCATCGTAATTTCGATCGCGGTCTCGCCCAGGTTCACGCCGTGATAGGCGCGGTCATAGTCGGTTTCGACGATGTTGGCGCGATGCTGCGCCAGTATCGACGTCAGGCGATGCAGCGCGCCGGGGAAGTCTCCCAGATGAACGCGGAGGCGGACGAGCCGTCCATCCTTGACCAGGCCGCGCTCGATGATGCGCGAGAGCAGCGTCACGTCAATGTTTCCGCCGCAAACCAGCACGGCGACTTTCTTCTCTATAAACGGCAGCTTGCGGTTGACCAGGGCGGCGATAGCGGCAGCGCCGGCGCCTTCGGCCAGCGTTTTCTCGCGTTCGAGCAGCAGCAGAATTGCATTGGCAATCTCTTCTTCTTCTACCGTAACAATGTCGTCCACATATTTCTGCACCAGCGGGAGCGTGCGATCGCCGGCGCGGCGCACCGCGATGCCATCGGCGATGGTCGAAGCGGCATTCAGCGTCACGGGCTTGCCTTCGGCCACCGCTACTTTCATCGAGGGCAGGCGCGAGGGCTGGACACCGTAGACCTGAACCTTGGGATTGGTCTCTTTCACCGCGCACGCGATTCCGCCGATCAGTCCGCCGCCGCCGATGGGGACAACAACCGCTTCGAGATCGGGGTGCTGCTCCATCAGTTCGAGTCCGATCGTGCCCTGCCCGGCGATGACGGCGTCGTCATCGAAAGCGTGCACCAACGTGAGGCTCTCCGCCTGGCTGCGGCGCACCGCCTCTTCGTAAGCTTCGTCGTAGTTCGCCCCGTGCAGGACCACATCGGCGCCATAGCCCCTCGTGGCCGAAACCTTGATCAGTGGCGTGGTTAGAGGCATGCAAATCTGGGCGCGGACGCCAAGTTTGCCGGCATGGTAAGCCACACCCTGGGCATGGTTACCGGCCGAGGCGGCGATCACGCCGCGCCCGCGTTCCGCGGCGCTGAGCAAGAGCAGCTTGTTCAGCGCCCCGCGCTCTTTGAAGGCGCCTGTGCGCTGGAGGTTGTCGAGCTTGAGGTAAACCTGGTTCGCGGTCGAATGCGAAAAGGTCTCCGAGCGGGCGCAGGGCGAAAGATAGATGGAGTCGCGAATGCGGCGCAAGGCCGACTGGATGTCATTCAGTGTGATCATTACCTACCGCGATCGACTGGCAAAGAGGATTTCAACATCTTACCTGAAGGGAGATACCGGGGGCGGCGATCCACTGGAGCGGCGGCCCGGGAAGGCACGAAAGGGGGTAGGCCGACCGTCGCAGGGGCATCCCTGCCATGGCACCTTTGTACCGTGTCTAGGCCCTTCGAAACCTTTGCATCCGCCAAAAAGCCCGTCAGAATGGGCTTTTACAAGGAGTTCATCCCCTGGGACTCATGACAAACCCTTTCGCTACCTCCCTCGCCCCCGTTCCGGTCCACAACCACCGCAAAAACAATGCGCGCGTCGCCCTGTTTAACCTGTCGGAGACCGCTACCAGCATGCTGCCGGAGTGCTTCCGCCAGTTCGGGATCGAGACCATACCGGTTTCCGACGCCGACGCGGAGCGACTGCACCGGGAGAAGTTCGATGCCTGTGTGCTGCCGCTGGAAGAGCCGGTGGGCGGCATCATTGAGCTGGCGCGCGGTTCGGCATCGAATAGCCGCATCGTTATCTACGGGCTGGGCGGCAGCGCGCAGGATGCCTTGCGCTACTCGAAGTACTGCATCAACGCGGTGTTCCACGAGCCGCTGGAGCGGTCGGCGGCGCTGAAGCTGGTGCGCTCCACGCGCGCGCTGGTGCTGCACGAATTCCGCCGCTATGTCCGGATTCCGGTCATGACCGAAGTCTCAGTCGTGGCCGCGGACGGCGCGCGCATGGTCGTGACCAGCCAGGAAATCAGTTCCGGCGGCATGTCGCTGAAGGGTACGGCTCAGCTCGATCAGGGCCAGTTGGTCGAAGTATCGTTTGCCCTGCTGACGCTGCCGCGCATCTGGGTGCGCGGTCATGTCACCTGGAAGAAACCGAATAAGAGCGTAGGCCTTCGATTTGACGTCAGCGACGAGCGGCGCCAGCGGCTGAAAGAGTGGATCGTGGCCTATCTGGAGTCGTAACACCAGTTCCGAGTTCTCAGTTTCCGTACTCTTCTGGCTACAATGGCCGGGTGAACTCTTCGCCGGCGGTGGCACCCCCTGCTCAAATCGTTCCTGAGAAGCGCGGATTCACAATTCGACAAAGAATCGTCCTCTGGCTGATTACTTGGGCCGCTTACCTGGCCATTCGTCTCATCGGCCCGACGCTGCGCTATTCGATATCCTGGGAAGAAGAACCTTCTCCACCCGATGCGATTTTCGAAAAACCCGTGATCTATTCCTTTTGGCACCGCGCCGTGTTTCCGGCTACGTGGATGTGGAGGAAGCAGGGCATCGCCGTCATGGTGAGCACGAGTTTCGACGGAGAGTACATTGCGCGGATCAGCGAGAAATTCGGATTCGTGGCAGTGCGGGGTTCGAGCAGCCGGGGCGGGGCCGAGGCCTTACTCGGCATGAAAAGCGAAGTGGAACGCGGCGCGACGGTGGCCTTCACGATTGATGGCCCGCGCGGGCCGAAATATGTGGCCAAGCCGGGTCCGGTACGGTTGGCGAAAATCACGAGTGTTCCTATGGCGGCGTTCTACGTGGCCCTCCGCGACCCTTGGGTACTGAAAACGTGGGATGAATTCATGATCCCGAAGCCGTTTTCCAAGGCGCTGGTGCGGCTGAGCCGAAAGACCGTCGTTCCCGCGGATGCCGATGAAACTCAGATGGCCGGCTACCACGCGCAACTTCAGGCTGCGCTCGAACGGGTCACCAGCTTCGCGGAAGACAATGTTGCGCGCGTGGGCTCGGAAGAATTTCCCATCTGGAAGCGCTGAGATTCTCTTTGCGCTCTTTGCGACTCCTTTGCGTTCTTTGCGGTAAGAGTTTAGCCGCTAAGTTCGCGAAGAATCCGCAAAGCACGCAAAGAAACCCCAGCCAAATGCGCGAGCGTTTGACTTGCGACCAAGCTCCCGGTAAATTTGCGGAGTTGGTTTGCTCTTTCCAAAATTGGGTTCGCGCATGTTCGTAGACCGGTGAGACGCCGGCGCTACGAGGGAAGCGGGTGCAATTCCCGCGCTGCCGCGCAACTGTAAGCGAGGACATGGCGGACGTCCACTGGAAGCGATTCCGGGAAGGACGCCGCCGCAAGCGGGCTCGTCAGAGCCCTTGCTCGCAAGCCAGGAGACCGGCGCGAACCATCCCCAGAAACCCCTTTCGCGTGTGAAGGAGGATGGTATGGTCCGCTCCCGGGTTTTTCTTTCTGCGGTTTTCCTGCTGTTCGTGCCGGCGGCCCTCGCTGGCGAGCTCCGCGTCAAAGTTTTGGATCCACACTCCGCCGCCGTGGCCGGGGCTCAGGTGTCGCTTTATCGTCGCGGCGAGTCTGTGCCGCTCCAGATTCGTACGAGTTCGGGAGAAGGCGTCGCCACATTCGACGTGGACAGTCCTGCTCCTCTGCGAGTGGAAGTGCTGGCGCCAGGATTCGCTGCCGCCCGAGCGGACGTAGAACGCGAGCCTTCCACGGTGACGGTCCCGCTACAGGTGGCGGCCGCCTCCGAAACGGTGATCGTTACCGCGACGCGCACTCCTACTCCGGAGCAGGAGACCGCCAGCAGCGTGTCGCTCTTGAGCGGGGACCAGATCACGACGATGCAGCCCGTTTCTTTCTCTGATGCCTTGCGATTTCTGCCCGGAGCAGTCGTCAACGTAGCCGGCCAGCGCGGCGGTTTGGCGTCGCTGTTCGTGCGCGGCGGGGACTCCCGCTACAACAAAGTTCTGGTGGACGGTGTGCCCGTAGACGAATCGGGCGGCACCTTTGATTTCGGGACAGTTCCCCTAGCCGAAGCCGATCGCGTGGAATTTCAGCGCGGCACCCAGAGCACGCTCTACGGCTCCGACGCGATGACCAGCGTGCTACAGGTGTTCACGCGAAATGGAACGACCGCGGTGCCCGAACTTCGTTTCGGGGCCGATGGCGGCAACTTCAGCACGGCCCACGGATATGTTTCGCTGGCGGGGGCGCGGTCGCGCTTCGATTACAACGCGTTCGCCGACCAGTTCCAGACCAATGGGCAGGGGCCCAACGCGGACTATTTCAATGCCTTGCAGGGAGTGAATTTCGGCGTGCAGTTGCATCCCCGCGCGCTGCTGCGGATTCGCACACGGCATTCCAACAGCCGGACCGGTGTGCCGGGAATCTGGGACTTCAACAACCAGCGCCTGCTGCCTCCCGACAGCGACACACGTGCCCGGCAGAACAATTTACTGGCCAGCGCGGAGCTGACCATAGCCGGCCCGTCGCGGTGGGTCCATCACCTGATGGGCTTCGAGTACCGCCATCTCCGAACGAACATCGATGACTTTAAGGATCCCGGCCGGGTCTCACCTCTCTACGGCAACTTCGATATTCCCTATCACACGCTGGCGAACATCAACCGCGCCGGCCTCGACTACCAGGGAGACTACGTGGAACGCGCGTGGGCCCGCACCACGATCGGTTACGAGTTCGAGGACGAGAACGGTTTTGTTGGCGACCCTACCACTCCGCCTCAGCCGCACGGGTCGCGCCTGAATCACGCGGCATTTGTTCAGCAGGCAATTACCTGGAAGCGGCTGTCGGCCGTGGCCGGTGTCCGCTTCGTGCACAACGAAACCTTCGGAAACAAAGCCGTACCCCGAATCGCGCTCAGCGCACAGGTACTCCGCGGCGGGCAGTTTTTTGCGGGCACCAGACTCCGTTTTTCATTCGCGCAAGGTATCAAAGAGCCGCGTTTTGAAGAGTCCCTCGCCGGTCCTCCTTTTAGTGTGTCCAACGATCATCTGAGAGCGGAAGAGAATCGCGCCTTCGAAGCCGGAATCGAGCAGAGCCTGCTGGCGGGACGCTTCGCGCTGGCTGCGATCTATTACAACAACCTCTTCCGCGACCAGATCGACTATGCCTGCTGCAACGATCAGTTTCAGGGCCAATACGTCAACGTCAACCGCTCGATGGCGCACGGAGCGGAAGTCACATTCACGGGAAGGCTGACGTCGCGCGCACGAGTGGAAGGTTCATACAACTACGCGTCAACGCAGATCCTGGAAGCGCCGTTTGCCTTTGATCCACTGATCGCGGCTGGCCGGCCGTTGCTGCGCCGGCCCAAACATTCCGGAAGCCTGCTGGTGACCTACCTGGGATCGCGCTGGGGTGCCAACCTGGGTGGAAGCTTTGTGGGTCGCCGGACTGACTCCGATTTTCTGGGATTGAAAATCGATGGCCAGTTCATTACGCACGCCGCCGGCTATGCACGCGTAGACCTGGGCGGGTGGTACGCAATCAACTCGCGGATCACGGCCTACGCCAACATCGAGAACGCGTTCAACAATCACTACAACGAAGTGCTGGGGTATCCGGCGTTGACGGCGAATTTCCGGGCGGGGGTGAGGTTCCGGATCGGCGGGGAGTGAGAGGCGAACAAGAGTGTCCGCCCCACACGGGTACTAGCGGCGGCTGCCGGCGGTTTCCTTGGACTCGTCCTCGCGGCGGAGATCATCGCCTGTGGCCGGGATGCGAGGCGGCGCACATTTCCCGCCGCCGTTATAACGGTGGCGAACAGCCCAGAGCTTTTCCACTTCCTTTTCGCCGAGCGGCTGCGCGCGGCCCAGCAGATGAGCCACCAGGGCGATGTGGGCGAAGTGCTCGACCGTCTCCATCTTCATGTAGGCGTCTTCGAGCGAAGAGCCGAATGTCACGACCCCGTGGTTGGCCATCAGAATGGCGTCATGGCTGGGAATCAGCGGCTCCAGGGCCTCGGCCAACTCCGGAGTGCCGGGCGTGCCGTAGCGTGCCAGCGGAATCTCGCCCAGGCCGACCACGACTTCGCAGACGAGCGGCCGGTTGAGATCGAGGCCGGAAGCGGCAAAGCCGGTGGCCGTCGGCGGGTGGGCGTGGACGATCCCCTGCACGTCCGGGCGCAGGCGGTAGATCAGCAGATGCATCCCGATCTCGCTGGAAACATTCCGTTTACCCGCGAGGCGGTTCCCGTCTGTATCCACGATGACCAGGTCGGAAGGGCGCATCCGGCCCTTGCTCATGTAGGTAGGGGTGACCAGCAGGCGCTGCTCGTCCAAGCGGACAGAGAGATTCCCATCCGTCGCCGCCACGAAGCCATTGCCGTGCAGCAAACGTCCGAATTCAATGATCGCAAGACGATGCTGTCGCTCGCTCGCCATTTCCCAAGCCCCGCCGTCATGGTACAGCAGGTTTTGGAAACCTTACAACCAAATCGAACGCCAAAATGGCGGAAATAGCAGGCGGCTGGAACCGAATTCGACCCAATACCCGGGCGGTCTGCTCCCAAACCCTATAATTCCCCAGTGCTGGTCTCTGCCTTCCACTACGAGCTGCCGCCCGAACGAATCGCCCAGGAACCGCTGGCCGACCGCGCCGGGTCGCGCATGCTGCATCTCGACCGGCAGGCCGGAAGCTGGCAGGACCGGATGTTCCAGGAGTTTCCTGACCTACTGCGGTCCGGAGACCTTCTGGTCCTGAACAACACTCGGGTGTTTCCGGCGCGCTTGTATGGCCACCGGAGCGGAGAAAGGGCGCAGCCCGTGAGCCCGCATAACCCGGCTTCGCGGGAATTCCTGCACGGAAGAGTCGAGGTGCTGCTGACGCGGCAGGTTTCTGCAGATCCCAACGACTGGGAATGCCTGGTGCGGCCGGGGCGGAAGATCGGAATCGGAGAACACCTTTTCTTCGGCGAGCCGGTCGAACTGGAAGCCGAGGTCGTCGCGCGCGGCAGCTTCGGGGAGCGGCGCATCCGGTTCCGGCCAACCCCAGATTTTTTTGCCCGCGTGGAGCGCATCGGGCATGTGCCCTTGCCGCCCTACATCAACCGCGAAGACAGGGCCGCGGACCGCGAACGGCCGGCCTGCACTTCACACCGGAGATCCTGGGGCGCATTCGGCAGCGTGGAATTGAAGTCGTCGAAATCACCTTGCACGTCGGTCTGGGCACGTTTCAGCCCGTGCGGGTGGAGAAGGTCGAGGACCACAAGCTGCATTCGGAGTGGTACGAGATTCCGGCCGAAGCGGCGCAAACCATTAACGCGGCCAAACAGGATAAGCGGCGGGTGATTGCCGTGGGGACAACCACTGTCCGCACTCTCGAAGATGCCGCCCGGCGCATCGGCGCCACTCGCGTCGAAGCTGGAAGCGGCGAGGCCGGCGTTTTCATCTATCCCGAATACCAATTTCGCATCGTGGATGCGCTGGTGACGAACTTTCATCTTCCCGCATCCACGCTGCTCATGCTGGTATGCGCCCTCGGCGGCAAGGACTTCGTGATGAGCGCTTATCGGCATGCGGTGGACGCAGAGTACCGCTTCTATTCCTACGGGGATTGCATGTTTATGGAATGAACCGTGTAGTGGTGCAGTTTGGGTGTCCTTCGTGATCCCTTTGTGTCCTTTGTGGTTATTGCTTTTCTTACGCCCTTGCATCGGCAGCAAACCCCAGGCAACCACCAAGGACACGAAGGGATCACGAAGGAAGCCCGCGAGGCTAAGGTTCTGGAAAGCCCTCCCGTGAAAAGGGCAGCCTGTCGAACTGCACCACTACCAATGAACCGGGTGGTGCGGGCGCCCTCGCCCGCGAACCGATATACTGACTGGTTTGCCGACGCTGGTCGTTAGTCCTTGGTCGTTGATCGTTCGCGGTAACTGGCCATCGGCACCGGACCACTAGGAGCACTGGCAACTGATTGAAGGAGGAATCGTGAGTCGAACCCTGGGAGTTTTGGCCGTTGTGGCTGCGTTGTGCGTGGTGTCGTGGGCGCAGCTTCCGGGAGAGAATCCGCAGCCCGGCCCCCAGTATCCCCACGCCGAACTCTATGGCGGCTACTCCTACGGGATGGTGAACCTGTTCAACTCCGGGCGTGTGGCGCGCCCA
>JACQDD010000132.1 GCA_016201265.1 Terriglobales bacterium
AAAGCGCAGAATCCCTCGAAAATCGCTGAGCAGGGGAAGGGGCACTTACCCCCTTCCCCTGCACCCCACCCCCAACAACAAAACCTGGTCGTTTACACAGAAGAGTTGACACACCTAGGCGGCTCTGACAAAAGCTTTTCCGTGCAAAAGCAAGTAGTCCTGTTTAGCGGTTGTTTAGCGGGAACCAGGGAAGTCACTTCTGAGCCTTGGAGATGGTCGGAACAGGTGTGTCAACTCTTCTGTGTAAACGACCAGGTTTTGTTGTTGGGGATGGGGTGCAGGGGAAGGGGGTAAGTGCCCCTTCCCCTGCTCAGCGATTTTCGAGGGATTCTGCGCTTTCATGACGCGAGTCTCTCCAGCGCCGGCATTCGTTCCGGCCACAGAATCGTGAAGTGGTTCAAGGCTTCCCGCCAGTGATGAATCGGCATCGTCCACTTCTTTGACGCCTGCCGCAGCGCGAGAAACAACAGCTTCAGCGCCGCCTCTTCGTTGGGGAATCCGCCCCGGGTCTTGATGATTTTGCGCAACGACCGGTTCAGCGATTCCACGCTGTTGGTGGTGTAGATGGCTCGCCGGATGTCCGGCGGGTACTGAAAAAACGGCGTGATCCGCGCCCAGTTCCGCCGCCACACCTGGCTGACGCTGGGATAGGCTTTCCACTTCGCTTCCAGTTCCGCCAAGCGCTGCTCGGCTTCGGCCACCGTCGCGGCGCGATAGATCAATTGCAGATCGGCCACCACCGGCTTGCGCAGTTTCCAGGGCACGTAGTTCAGCGAGGCCCGCACCAGATGTACGATGCAGAGCTGCACCTCGGTCCGGGGATATACCGCCTCGATCGCTTCCGGAAACCCTTTCAGACCATCCACGCAGGCGATCAGAATATCTTTCACGCCCCGGTTCTGCAGCTCGGTCAGCACCTGCAGCCAGAACCTCGCTCCTTCGGCCTGCGCCACCCACAGCCCCAGCACTTCCTTCTGCCCTTCCAGATTTACGCCCAGCACCACGTAGATTGCCTTGTTCTGGATGTGCCCCTCATCGCGTACCTTCACCATCAGCGCGTCCAGATACACGATGGGATACAGTTCTTCCAGCGGCCGCCCTTGCCACAGCTTCACTTCCTCCAGCACCGCGTCGGTCACGTTGGAGATCAGCGTCGGAGAGACTTCGATCCCGTAGATCTCTTCCAGGTGGCCCTGGATCTCCCGCGTGGTCATGCCCCGCGCATACATCGAGATGATCTTGTCGTCGAAGCCGGTCCAGCGCGTCTGTCCCTTGGCTACGATCTTGGGATCGAAGCTGGCTTGGCGATCACGCGGGGTTTCCAACTCCAACTCCCCGAAATCGCCCTGCAGAGTCTTTCGGCCTTTCCCGTTGCGCGTGTTGCCCCGGTGGTGGCCCGCCGGGTCGTGCTTCTCATAGCCCAGATGATCGGTCATCTCGGCTTCGAGCGCTCGTTCCAGGATGGCTTTGGTCAGCTCTTTGAGCAGACCGTTCTCCCCGATGATATCCTCGGGTCTCTTGTAGTCGGTGAGCAGTTGGTCGATCAACTTCTTGTCGATTGCCATGGGGTCTCCTATTTTCTTCCTCCCATGGCCGTTTACACAGTTCTATTTACACCCTCCGACCATCAACTTCGGACTGCTTCTTCAGAGATGTGCAAGCGAACCCTTGCGTGCTTTTCAGCCTCATTGTCCTGCAAACTTGTTTGCTCTCACACGGATGATTTCCGGATGGCCCGTGAACCAACCGGAGCACTGAGGCTGCGCCGGCAACGACGGCAAACCCTTGCCGACTACTTAAGATTTGTGACGGTCTGCAATCTTGGGAGGTGTACGCTGACCTGTGCCTGAAATGAGATCGGTAATTCTATGCCTCGCGCTGTGTTCGTGCGCCGTGTGGGCGCAAGTGCCTTCCCAGGCCGACAAGAAGGGGTGTGCCGAGAGCAAAGTCGTTACCCGTATGCCCGGGTGTGTCATTCTTCGATGCGACTACAAGGATTTCAGCGCGGCCGAGATGCCGCGGACCAGGGCTGAGAAAGGCCACCAGGTGGAGGGGGAATTCGAGTCTACGGTGTACCGCTGTCCGAGCGGCAAATCGCCGCTGGAGCTGGGTAGAAACACGGAGGCTGCGTTGAAGAATGCGGGCTTCAATATCCTGTACACCGACGTTTATGCGGGCGGCGCCCGATTCTGGATGACGGCTCAAAAAGGCAGCCAGTGGGTCAAACTCTTCGTTGTTTCGGACGCCTACGAGTTGACCGCAGTCAAGCAGAAGCAAATGGAGCAGGTGATGACCGCCAACGCCGACGGGTGGGCACAACAGATCAACCAGTCCGGGCGGGTGAGCGTGTACGGAATCAACTTCGACACGGGCAAATCCACGATCCGCCCCGACTCGGAGCCGGCGCTGAATGAGTTGGTCAAGCTTCTTCAGGCGCATACGTCATGGGCAATGGTGGTGGCGGGTCACACAGACAACGTAGGTGCCCAGGCAACAAACCTCGCGCTGTCGCGGGCGCGCGCCCAGTCAGTGATCTCGTGGCTGTCGGTTCATGGCGTGGATGGAGCGCGTCTCGTGCCGGCCGGTTTTGGCGATACCCGCCCCATCGCGGACAACAAAGATGAAGAGGGTCGACAGAAGAACCGTCGCGTAGATCTCGTAAAGCTTTATTAATGACGGTTCTTCACTTGCGCTTCGACAGCCTCGGCTTAGGGATGAATTCGTCGAGACACCAGCCTTGATATTTCCGCCGATATCGGAGGGGATTCTTGCGCCAACCGGGCGTGCGCACGTACGCGCCGAGACCGGTCAAGTGATAAATCTCCGCCGAAGCGTTACCTTGGCGACTAGGTGGAGGGTCGGACACTCGGAAAGAGTCGTACCAAGAAAGTGGGGTTATCGGAAAGCTGACGAACCCACTACTACCGCCTGGATGTGGCCTGACGCCTGTGGATCACTGGGTTGTCTGGTCGTCCGTGCTGGTGCGGGCGTAGCCGTATTTCATGCCGTACGGAAGTTGAGCACCCGGCTAGTTCGAAAATCGTCCTCTAGGGCCAACCAATCTTCACTTCTTGCTCGCTGGAAATCCGGATCGAACGGCTTCGTGTATGTGGGTGTGAGAGTTGCGCCGTCGGTGGCGCAGTTCAAAAGCACCATTCTGAGCAGCTGGGCTCTTTCCGATAATGCGCTTTGTTGGCGAGTTCTAAGATCCTCTGAGTGGTGAGGGCGTGATTCGCAGGAAGAGGAGAGCAGAGCGTATCCGCCGTATTTTGGAGCGTCCGCTCTTGTGTGTGCCATTCCGTCATTTTGTCGCTGGGCCGCATGGGGCCGAGGATGCCTCGATCAATGAAAAACAGGATGAAAACGGGGAGAGCTTTCACTCTCCCCGGCCGGACATTAGTTGAAAGGCGCCCCGACCAGCAGCGGAGATCCGCAACCGGGACTTGTCTTGAAAGGTGCTGTCTTGGACTGACGTGCTTGCAGGACGTCCCCGGCCTTGACGCTGGGGACGTTGTCACCGTCGGCAACCGCGAGTTCGACTGACGCCACCTGGATGCCTCCAACTGTCGCAACCTGTCCCACGCCGATTTTCGTTTTTACGCCGTTTTGGACCAGGCAGAACGCGACCGGCGTTCCGACGGGGAGATTGATGTTCTCCAGTTCCGAGTTCAACCGGATCGGGTTCGTGCGCTCCCTGTAATCGCCGCGCAGTTGCGCTTCGATTCCGTTAATCACTTTGTTCTTGCGGGCACTGAGGCGCACCTGCTGCGCCCACACTTGGCTGGCGGAACTCATGATTGCCAGGACCAACACCGCTGCTAATGTTGCAAACCGAATTTTCGTGTTTTTCATGCCATTCCTCCTGGGAACTACCCTCATTGACTTGAGACAGGGGAACAGGCCTGCGCGGAACAGGAATTTGGGGGAACTGAGGAAATCACCGCTGCAAAGTCATTTTCGTGAGTCCATCAGTTCCAGTGGATCGGCGCACATCGCCAGGTTGGGACAATCACTCCGTGACGAGACCTCCCACGGTGGCTACAATGCCGCAGAGATGTGCTCTTGCCGGTCCATCGCTGCGCTCATTGCCTTGGGGCTTGCCGGGGCCGCGCTCTCCTTTACCCAAACCCAGTCCTGGAGTCCGCTGGATGAAAAGATTCAGCAGGCCGATGCGCTGCAGGAAAAGGGGGCGCTCGAAGACGCGCGCAAAATCTATGAGTCTGCGCTTCAGGCCCTGGGTTCCAGCGAACCCTCGCCACAGGTGGGATATGTGCTGAATGCTTTGAGCCAGGTGGCGTCCTCGGAAGGGAAGTACGACGAAGCCATCGCGTGCGCGCAGCGTGCGGCAGACGTGTATGCAAAGCTGGGGGACCGGGGACGCGAAGCGTATGCCCTCAACTACCGGGGCATCGCGGAAGTGCAGCGCGGGCTCTATCTGGACGCGCAACGAACATTGAGCCGGGCTCTGGAATTGAGCAAAAGCGCCGGCGACGTTCAGAGTGAGGTCCGCATCCTGAACAATCTGGGGACCGCCAACTACTTCCCCGGCAAATACCTGGAAGCACTGCGTGCCTATCAGGCGGCGGGACGCCTCTTGGACCAGAGCCAAATGGAGAGCTGGAGCGGCTACTGGCGGCAGATCACCGAGATCAACGAAGCCACTCTCTACCAGCGCCTCGGCCGCTACCAGAATGCGTTGCAGATTTATCAGCACGTCGGGACTTCCTCGAAAGGGCTGACGGCCGGTGATCAGGCCCACCTTTTCACCAACCTCGGCGCTTTGTACCGGCGGCTCGGGGATCCCTGGAAGGCGCTCGACAGCTACCAATCGGCGCTGCGCCTTTATTCCAAGCAGCACGACGCTGACGGAGAAATCAGCGTCCTGAAGAACATTGGGATCGTATATGCCCTGGACCAGAACGATCTGGGCAAGGCCCAGCAGATTTTCGAGCGATCGCTCGCCCGGGCTGCGGAAACCGGCAACCAGCGCGAAGAGATGCAGGCACACCTGTATCTGGGAGAAACCTTGCTGCGCAAGGGAGTCCTCAAAGACGCGGGGCGTGAATTCCAGCTGGCGCTCACCCAGGCCAAAACGCTCGATACAAAAGAGGAGCAATGGAAAGCTCTGTATGGGCGGGGCCGAACCGAAGAACTTGCTGGCGAACTGGAAAAGTCCGAGGCGGATTACAGAGAGGCGATTGGGATTATCGAAACCACCCGGACACAGCTTCAGATCTCCGCGCTCCGCGCCGAATTTTTGGCCGACAAGCGGGATGCCTATGATGCGGCGATCGCGCTCTTGCTTCGCAAGAATGATGTCCGGGAGGCTTTTTCGTTTCTGGAAAGAAGCCGGGCTCGAACGTTTCAGGATCGTCTTGCTGGCGGCGCTGCCGGGAAGAAAACTGCGATCACGCCGCTTAGCCTCGACGAGGCTCGCGGCTACCTGGACAATTCAACCATCCTGTTGGAGTTTTGGGTGTCTGGCCGACGGCTGGCATTGATCTGGTGCACACGCGAATCCTACGGAGTGTCGCAAGCTCAGCTTTCTCCTGCGGACTTGAAGGCTATGCTTGCGTTTCTGAAGGCAGTCCCAAACAACCTGGGCGGTGACTGGCGGCGGGAATCAGCCATACTCGGCCGGCTTGTTCCCGGCGCGCTGCCGCTCTCCTCAAACCTGCGCCGCGTACTGATTGTGCCTGACGGCTGGCTTACCTCGGTGCCTTTCGATCTTTTGCCGTCTGGTGATCGCCCCAATGCGCTCTTGATCGAGCGAGTCTCCATCTCCTATCTGCCAACCGCGGCACTGCTTCGGCGGGAGGCGCGGGACGAACGATGGCAGCTTCCCTGGATGCGGGAACTGGTGGCCTTCGGCGATCCCGCCGTCCCGCCGTCGCAGCCCGCCGCCGATGGTCTGGAGAATACCGCCCAACTGCCGCCCCTCCCATATTCCGCCGAAGAGGTCCGAACCATTGCGGAAATGACGCGCGGTAAAGTCGAGCTGTTTCTTGGACCGTCGGACCGGAAGAGCATCTTTATGGCAGGCAAGGCAAACAGCGCCGTGCTTCTCCATGTCAGTACGCACGCCTTTGCGGATGCCGATAGCCCGGAGGACTCCCGGATCCTTTTTTCACCCGAGAGCCGCGCCGGAGCAGCCGACTACGTTTTTCTGCGCGAACTGTATGACCTGGATTTGAGCCGGGTGGACCTGACGACGCTCTCGGCCTGCGATACCGAACGGGGAAGGATGATTCGCGGCGAGGGAGTGCAGGCTTTCAGTCGTGCGTTGCTGGTCGCCGGTGCGCGCTCTGCGCTAACGACTCTATGGCGCGTGGACGATCAGCCTACCCATGAGTTCATGAAGCAGTTTTACTATTACGCGCTGCAGAAAAATCAGAGCAAGGCCGAAGCCCTTCGTTCCGCGAAGCTCAAGTTCCTGCGTTCGGGAACCGCGCTCGCCAATCCCGCCCATTGGGCCGCGTTTGTGCTGAACGGCGACGGCCTCAATCCCTTGCCTATCTTTGTTTCCTGGCGAATGATCGCGGCTTCCGCAGCCGGACTCACGCTGCTTGGAATTACGTTGGCAGTAGCTTTCCGCTCATGGTACCGGCGACGGGTCCTGTGGATCCACCGTCCCTAAAACGTCATTGCCCAGCAAACCCAGCAGTTGAATCGGCGGGCCAGACGTCACCGTGACCTTCAAAGTAGTCCCCGTTGCCGGAACGACACCGATGAAGAATTCCGCCAGGTCGCGCGTCATGCGTTTGTTGGCAAGAAGCTTCAGGTTGCGGGTGGCGAGCAGAGTTCCCCCGCTGTCAAAAAGCTGAAGCCGAACTTTTGCGTCGGTTCCCGCCTCATTCTGCAGTGCCAGCCCGCTGAATAACGAACCCGTCAGCACCGGCTTGAAATAGGCCAAAGTCCACGTGGACTGGGCAAACAGCGGCACCGTCGCGGCAATCAGCGCGTGCTTGCTCCGACCCATCGTCGCAGTCCGCTGGTAGGAAAAGTATTCGGCTTTTTCATTGGTGGACGGGTTGATCACGCGAACGCGCCGGGCCGTCATGTTGATATCCGTGGTCAGCGTCACATCAATTTCGTTAGCGCTAACGTAGGTTGACGTGGCCAGGATGGCCTCATTGATCTGCACCTTGGCGTCCGGCTGAAACCCAACTCCCAGGATCGCGATTTTTGTGCCCGCCGGCACGACGCCTCCACCGGGAACGATGTTTGCAATCGAGAGCGTGCCTCCGACCGTCAGAATGCCGTTGGTCAGCAGCACGGGATAGTTTTGCCCCGCAGGATCGATCCACTGCGAAAGGCTCGGATCTAAAACGAGGTTCGCCGTCTTTCCGGGGATTGCGGTGGCCTTCACCGGCATGGCAATCGTCAACACCGGATAATCAATGCTGGTCCCCATCGAGAGAAGCGGTGAGCTGAGCGAAAACTGCGCCGCCCCCTTCGAAAGGACTGCGGTGCCGCTGGCGTCCCCTAGGGGACTAAAGAGCGCGATCCCTTGCACCGGACCCAGGAAGTTGGCCTGGAATCTCGATTTCTGGCCGCCCTTCAGAATCGGCTTGGGCTCGGTAATCTCTACCTTTAGCTGCAGCATCCCACCCGGCGGCACGGTCTCATCGGGGATCCTCAATTCGACGCCGGGAAACACCGGGGGATCGACCGCGACCAGGTAGCTCGGCGCTAGCAGCAGCGAGACGAACAATGACCTGCGAACGATCGCACTGAAAAATCTGGGTAAGAAACGAGTATCAGTCATGACGCACCTCCACTACTGGGACGACTGGGGTTTCTCAGACGAGTGCTCGCGGGGGGTGGCAAACCGCTGAATTTGGGAGGTACCCAAGACCCGGCCTTGCCCATCGAAGGCCGTTACCTGCCACAAAATCGGCTTGCCTGGAAGCATCTTAACACGGATAGATGCGGGGACTTCGACGGAAGTTTCCCTCGTCTCCGCAGACCAGAGCTGTGTATTATCTACTTCCAATACCACCACCTTATAGGTCCCCGCTCCGGGAAACACCTGCCATTGCAGTGTTCGCGGAGTCTGCTGCACGTCGCCTACCGGACTCACAACCTGAAGCTCCTGGGAACGATAAATCGGGGTTTGCCTGCCTGCATTTGCCTGCAAATCCGGCTCCTTCGGGGACTGCAACAGGACCGCAGCCACGATGGCTGCCGCGGCCAGAGCAGTTGCCGGCAAGGCCCAGCGCCACCCTCCGAGTCCAAAGATTCTCGCCAGCCACGACCCTTGCGGTTCAAAATTCTGAACGGCGGTTCGGGAAGCACGCCGGGAAGGGTTCTTGATGTTCTCGAGCTGACGGTCGAGATGGGAGCCGATCCAGGCCACCGCGGCCCCTTCATCCGGAAGCGGCGTCCCCGCTTCAAACGATTTCAGCATCGCCAGTTCAGCCTGGCACCTCGGGCAGCCGGCCAGATGAGGGTGGGTCTTCTTCCCATCCACAAGGGCTTCCAGTTGTTCCGGCGCCAGGCACTCCGGAGTGGCGGCGAGCGTTGATTTCAAAATGTCCCGATCCGACATGACGAGCCTCGCTCAAATTCTCTTGTACTGGCCGCGTGCTTTCCACTGCTGCACCAGGCGGGCCAGTTTACGCTTGGCGCTAACGATGTAAGCTTTGGCGCCGCTCTGGTTTTCCAACCGGAGCAGGCGCGTGATCGCATCCAGCGGCACGTCCTCGCCGTAGTGCAGGGTGAAAACCATCTTTTCCGTCTCGTCCAGTGCCTCCGCCAACAGCTTGCGAACCAGTTCTGCCGACGCCGTCCGTTCCATCATGGAGTGTTGGTTCGGAGCGCTGTCGGCAATCCCCAACAGGATTTCTTCGCCATCGGCTGCTTTCAGTTCGGTAGCCTGCCTGGCGTTGGCGCGCACCGCATTCAGGCAGTGATTCCGGGCAATGACGAACAGCCAGGTAGAGAACTTGGATTGTCCTTGGAACGAAGTGAGGTTCTGATACGCCTTGGCAAAAATTTCCTGCGCCAAGTCGGCTGCCGATTCGTGATCGGCCGTGAATCGCAGGCACCAGCGCGCTACGCGGGCGTAGTTCCGCCGAAAAAGCTCATTGATGTACTGCTCCCGCTCGCCGACCCCAGCCGTGGACCGATAGCGCGCGACCAACTCCTCGTCTGGGAGTTGTTCCAGAGACATGGGCTCGATTATAGCGCCGGGTTTCTCGGCCACCACCGACACGGCCTTCGGAGTCCTTCTTCTGCAGCGGATTCCGTAGCTGGTCGTGAGCGCGTCAATCATTGGGAAACCCCGCCGTTTCCTGCATTTGGAGGAGGACCACGCTTGTCAGCTTTCTCCTTGCACTGACTAGGACAACGGATCCGTTTCCCGCGGAACAGCTTTCTTGCCGCGCGCCGATTTTCCTGTTCTGCGTAATTTTTCCCGGTGTCTTACTCAGCAAAACGTTCTTCGGCACCACGGGGAGGGACCGCAACAAGGCCCTCCCCGTACCCACCCGTGGCGCTCCGAACAGGGCCATGAGGAGCCCGAAGGATCTTCATGGTCAAACCGTGAAGTGGGAGGAAGTCATGTTGTCACGTAGATCTCGCGGTGGCTGGTTCGGTGGAGCAATTATGTGCCTGATGCTGGCGGGCATTCTTGTGAGCGTTGGCTGCGGTGGCGGGGCGAGCGCTCCCCCGGGAGGCGGCGGTGGAGGCGGAACTGGCACAACCGCCACTCAGGTAAAAATGGGTGACGCCCCCGCCGACCGTGTTGTCGCATTTGAAGTTACCGTCGGCCCGATCACGTTGACTCCGAGCAGCGGAGCTGCGGTGACCGTGTTGTCCACGACCCGGCGGCTGGAGTTGACTCACCTTTCCGGAACCAACGAACCCCTGGCTCTCTTGAAGGTGCCGAAAGGCAGCTACACCAGCGCCACACTGACGGTCGCGAACCCCGAGGTTGTCTTCATCAATAACCTGGGCCAGATCGTCAAGCTGCAACCGGCTTTCAACCAGGCAGTGACAGTGAATTTCAGTCCTGCTTTCACCGTAGGCGCGAGCGCGCCGGTGGTGAACATTGATCTCAACGTTGCGAACTCGCTCACTTTCGACGGGCAGGGCAACGTCACCGGCGTCAACATCAGCGCGGCCTCGTTCAACCTCTCCACCTCCACCGTGGCGGCGGAGAATGAGCAGGAATTCGAGAACGGCGAACTGGAGGACATCACCGGCACGGTCAGCAGCGTTTCGGGTACATCCTTTACTCTGCTTGTCGGGATGGCCGGCACATCCCTGACTTTCACGACCGACGCCAACACGCAATTCAAGGACGGCGCCACGCTGGCCACCATGGCCAATACGGTGGTGACTGTCGAGGGAGTAACGAAGGCCGACGGATCGCTGTATGCCAAGGAAGTCGAAGGCGTCGAGACCGCCGGCGGAGTGGAAGCTGAAGGCCTGATTTCGCAGGTCACGGGTAATCCCGCAACGCAGCTGACCTTCATCGCCGATGACGGCTCCGGTAGCGGCATGGACGACACCAAGACCGGATCGAGTCTGACTGCCGACGTCAGCGGCGCCGGATACAAAGTGAGCAAAGGCAATGTGGATACCAGCGGCATCGGCGGTCTGCCCTCTCCACCGAACTTCCCGTTCGATGGTTTCACGGTGCATGCCGGGCAGCGCATCGAAGTCGAGAGCGCCAGCGCCCTGAGCGGTAATTCGCTGGTGGCGGAAAAAGTGAAGCTCCAGCAGCAGGCGCTGTCGGGAACGGTATCCGGTCTCTCGGGAACGGCTCCTACCACCTTCACCCTCACGGTCGCTTCGGACTCGGCATTTGCGATGCTTTCGGGTTCGACCACCGTGACCATCTACTGGCAGCCCGGGACGGACCTCAACCACCTGCCGCATGCACTCACCAACGGTGACGCCGTGCGCGTCCGAGGTTTGCTGTTCTTCACCGGCAGCAAATTCAACATGATTGCGCGCCGGATTACCCCGTAGAGGGTAGAAGGAACGATCGACTGTCTCCTGGCGAGTGACGATTCCTGGGGAAAGGAATCGTCACTCGTTTTTTCTTGTGCGCCCAGCCGTACCCCCCAAAACCTGTTCCTGCCCGTCAACACGCATTGTCCTAGTTGACGGTAGAGCAAGCTCTACTGTGCTTCTCAACTGGGGGGAGCCCGAACTCAGAGGTGGGTAGGGGCTCTTTCCCAGGAGAAGCTGCCCTTTTCAGGCGATGACTTGACGCTCATGCCATGCAGCGTCACGCCGATGTGTGACGAAGATCACCGCATCCCGGTCCGGGAGGCACAAGAATGACAGCCCTACCCACCTGCATATCCAGTACCCGAATTTCGACTTTAAGGAGGTCTCCCCATGCCTACCCAGGTTCCCAGGTGGTGTGCCGCGGCCCTGCTGTGTCTCGCGGCTGCCGCCGTACTTTCCTCTCCTGCTCTCGCCGCGGTTGGGCCCAACGGCAAGATCGCCTACGTCGTCAACATGGGCTTTCCCGACTACACCACCGACATCTGGGTGATGGATGCGGACGGGAGCAACCAGGCCGACCTGACCAATACACCGGCCGTCTCTGAGTTCGGGCCGGTATGGTCGCCCGACGGAACGAAGATCGCCTACGTCATCGGCGATAACATTTTCTCCGGCGTCTGGACCATGAACGCCGATGGCACGGTGCAGACCAAACTTTCAACGTTTTCGGGCGTCGAGTTCGGACCCACGTGGTCGGCGGACAGCACCAATATCGCCTTGGTGCGCTACGTTCCCGGGGTCGTGATCTCCACGCAGTTCGACATTTTTGTGGTCGCGCTCGACGGCTCTTCCGACGTGAATATCACCAACTCCGACTATGACGAACTCGAACCTGCCTGGTCGCCGGATGGGAAGAGGATCGCGTTCGCGGGCGTTCGTGACGGCGGGGCCTTTACCACGTGGCAGATCGTGACTGTCAATCCTGACGGAACCGGGGAGGCCGTTCTGGTTGTCATGGACGAAGAGAACCGCAGTCCCGCATGGTCGCCGGACAACACCATGATCACCTTCATGTCCCAGTTCAATAATCCCTGCTGCGAAACCTGGCAGGTGTGGGCGATGAACAGCGACGGCTCGGGTGCGACCAATCTCAGCAATGACCCGGCCGTCTATGACATGTGGCCGTCCTGGTCGCCGGACGGCACCCTGATCATCTTCTCCAGCACCCGCAACGGCGGCTGCTGCGGAGAGACCAACATCTTCACCATGCCGGCGCCTACCCATCTGCCGCCGGTCGCCGTCGCGCGAACAACCAACGCGCCGGCCGTGGTCACGCAACTCACAACCAACGGTGCTTCGACCGATCCCAATTGGGGCAGGAAGGCTGGGACGGCAGTGTGCAAGAGTAACTGCCTGCGCTCCAAGGCCATCACGTTCAGTTCCAAACGGGACAATGCGGGTATCGAGCTCCACGGTAAAGTGCGAGTGAAAAACGAACTTCGCATCGTGGTGCCCGACGCCTTGGTCAGCGTCCAGTGGACTCTGCCGGGCGGCAGCACTCAAACCGCGCAGAAGCTAACCGACTTGAACGGCCTGGCGGATTTCCAGCTGAAGGGCCCGCACGGAACCTACACCCTGACCGTGACTAACATCACTAAGCAAGGTTTCACATTCGATTCGGCGAAGAGTCTGCTGAGCAAGACGGTTACGAAGTAAGGTTTGGATTTGCTTGGGGAGGTGGTCGCGAGGCCGCTCCCTCCGACAACACCAAGCTTGGGCAGTATGACAAGAGCTGTTCCGCGGCGTGCGCGTGTTGGGTCTCAAATAGATACTGCCCGGACGCTCAGATTCGTCGGGGACCCTTGGTTTCCGCCAACCGTCCACCCGAAAGCATTAGGAGACAACGATATGCCGCCTAAGCGCACATTCATGAGTCTACTGTTGGTCGCGGTGGCGCTGTTTGCGCAGACGGCGATCGCGCAAACTTACACTCTGTTGCACAGCTTTTCCGGCCCGGACGGCGGTTCGCCGACCGGTCTCATCCAGACTGCCGATGGTACTTTCTACGGCGCCGCCGTGCTCGGCGGCGACGTGAACACCTGCGACCCCGACGGTTGCGGAACACTGTTCAAAACCGACAGCGCCGGCCACTTCACCGTCCTCCACGTCTTCCACGCAAGCGACGGCTACCATCCGACGGGTCTCGTCCAGGGCTTAGACGGCAACTTCTATGGTACGAGTGTAAGCGGCGGCCAGCCCTCCGGCGGCGGTGCCGGCGCCATTTTCCGGATCGATCCGGCCGGAAACTTTCAAGTGCTGTACGCGTTTACCGGAGGGTTTGCGTGCTGCGACGGCGCCGGCCCGACTGGGCCACCGATCCAGGCGAGCGACGGCAACTTCTACGGCACGACGGGCGGGGGCGGGGCTTTCCGCGACATCCATCATCAGGGCGGCTTCGGCACCGTGTACCAGTTCAACCCGGTGACGGGCGTGGTCACGATCCTGCACTCGTTCAACTTCGACGGCGATGGCTTCTACCCGAACAGCCCTCTCATCCAGGGGAAGGACGGCTTTCTCTACGGGACAACGAGGCAGGGCAGCGGCCCTTTCAGGGTCGGCCCCGGCACCGCTTTCAAGATCGACACCGGTGGCAATTTCACGCTGGTGGCTGTCCTCGCGGGCCAGCCTTTATCGGGCCTGATCCAGACAGACGACGGCAACTTCTACGGCACAAACGAGGGTCTGGGCGGATCCGTCTTCCGCCTGGACGCGCTCGGCAACTTTTCCTTCATCAACAAATTCGACGGAGCCGACGGATGGAATCCACAGTTCCGGCTTCTGCACGCGTCCGACGGCTTCTTCTACGGGACGGCACCTGAGGGCGGTTTACTTGACTTTCAAGGCGGCGACATTTTCCGCCTCGACGCCAGCGGCACGCTCAGTGTGCTGCACTCGTTCACCATCACAGGCGCCGACGGGTTCGGCCCGAACACGCAGCTCATCCAAGGCGCAGACGGGGCTCTCTATGGGACAACCGGGATCGGGGGCACCAACAGGCACGGAACGATCTTCCGGTTCGACCAGCGCGTCCCCGGGCCCGTGGCCTCTGTCACCGTCAATCCGGCGGTCGTTGTCTCGGGCCAACGCTCGACCGGCACTATCAAGCTCTCAAGTCCCGCCCCGCCGGGCGGCATGATCGTCAACCTCGGAGCTATGCAAGGTCAGATCGTCATCCCTTCGAAGGTGACCGTTCGCGCCGGCGCGACGAAACGCAGGTTCACGATCAAGACACTTACGATCGGGGCGGCAGCAACCGTGCGGATCTACGCCTATGCCGCGGGCCAGGGCGTGCGTACGACGATCACCGTTACGCCGTGAGCGGTGTCCCGAAACTGCCGAAGGAAGCGGCTTTGTTGGCGGTAATGTCCATCATTGCTTGAGATGAGGCCTCCGCTCTTGAGTTGCACGATCCACAACTGCAAGCACTTGAGGAGCCGGTGATCGGCGACGTGGAACAGCAGGAAGTCCGGCTCAAACCCGGCGTAGCTGAAATCTGACGGGGCTGGAGTCCAAGCCGCTTCAGTCAGAAGAGTTCTAAAATCATCTGCTAGGGCCGGCCAACTATCCCAACTGAGTTGATTGGTGCAGAGCGCTTGAGTCGCTCTGGTATCTTCATTTATGTGATGCCCCTCCGTTGAAGATCAAATGGCAAAAGAGTGCGCTGCAGACAAGCAAGATCAAAGCAGTGGACGCCGGGCTGCCATAGTTCATCGAGGCTTGCCTGGATAACATGCTCCCGAGGGAATGCTGCCAACCGGTTGTAGCCACCCTGCCGTTCGACCATAGTATCGGGATCGTTTCGGTCCGAAAAGCGAACCGACAACTCTCGATCGCGGAGGTGGCGGTGCCCGGGATATGGCTCTCACCTCTACACCGCGTTGGGCCGCGCGGCCGGAGCGTGGCTATTCACGCTGATCAACATCCTAATGAAGCGCTATTTCTTGCGGACCGAAACTACCGAGGCGGTGTAGCGATCGCCGCGCAACAGCGAAACGCTGTACTCGATCGGGATATGCTGCACATCGTAGGTTGTTTCCTTGATAACAAGCAGGGGACTGCCGGGTGAGGCCTGCAAAATACGAGCATCTTCCTCTCCAGCCGTGACCGCGCCGATCACTTCCTCCGCCCAATGCAGCTTTCGCCCGTACACATTTTCAAAGACGTGGTAGAGGGATTGCTTCTCCAGATTATGTTTTTCAATTCCCAGGAAGATGCGAACCGGCAAATGGCTGGTAACGAGGGCGACCGGCTTCTTGTTCACGAATCGAAGCCGCTTCAGGCAGTACGTTTTTTCCCCCAACCGAAGTTTGAGCGCTTGCGCCGTTTCCGGATCCGGTTCTTCGAGGTCGAGGGCGAGGACTTTGGCGGAGGGAACCAGGCCGCGCCGCCGCATCTCTTCGCTGAACCCGCGCAATTGCTGGAAGTCCCAGGGGACGCGTCCCGAACCAATGATAGGCCGCTTGCCTTTGGCGATGATCAGCAGGCCTTCCGAGCGCAGCTTCTGGAACGCCTGCCGGACAGGCATCTTGCTGATGCCGAGCGCACGCGCGATCTCGCCTTCCGAGCAAAAGACCTGCCCTTCATGCAGCAGATTGTCCTTGATCAGCGTGCGGACCCGGTTCACGATCTGCTCGTAGTAGGGGACGAAGCTGGTGTTATCGAGCACCAGGCCTAAAGACTCTGCTTTGAGTGCTGCAGCGGGTTGGACGGTCGCAACCATCGGTTCTCCGAACGTCACAACGTAGTATACAACGTTTATACGTTCCAAGTCGCAGGATTCTTTATGACGGAGGCCGGGGCGTCGTTCCCAAGAAAGGAACTCCAAATAAATCGCTCATTATAATGATGTTATTTGCAAGATGAGCGAGAATTGCCGGCCCAGATCCGGCGCGATTTACAGCGATGTATACGAAAATTGTTGACACCATATATGCATATGATGTTTTCATTTTATCCTGTAGAGAACGACGGGCCCCTGTTTGTACCCGGACGCTCTTCGGGAGGGCATGATGAACCGGAAGATCCCCATTTGCTCTAGGCCGCGTTGGCTCTCGACAGGATTGCCGGATCCGGTTTATCCGACGCTGGCCAATCCTTCCGGGCGTGCCAGTGCCGCCCTGTTCAACAATCGCACGACCTATATCGAGGAATGGAATCTCGACCTCGAGCGCGCGCTCAGCAAGGACATGGCGCTGCAAATCGCATACGTCGGAACTCGTGGCGTGAAGCTTGCGCACCTTGCCAACCGACAAACATAGGTTCTGGGGCGCCTCGCCCGGATGTTGTGGGAAACCCCTAGGACTTTTCAAATGCCAGCCCGGGATACCCCCATCGGCAAACGATTAAATGCTGGTACAATCCGGCGGTTTTCGCTTTTCCGGCGGTCGCTCCAGGCCAGACGTTCGCCACCGTTTTCGGCAATGCCCGGCGCGGTACCTTACGCGGCCCGGCACAATACAATGTGGATTTCTCCGTCTTCAAGAATTTCAAGTTCAACGAGAACTGGAACCTGCAGTTCCGGGCCGAGGAGATGGCTCCAGCTGGAAGATGGAAATGCAACCGTACGAAGCGGTGATTGTGGAATGGAAGTAGGTTCTCGGGAAAGAGAGTACTCATGATTGGCGCGGTTGACATCGGCGGGACAAAAATTGCGGTTGGCCTGGTGAATGAGGCTGGCCGCGTGCTGTCGCGCGCGGAATGTCCGACGGACGCAGAACGCGGCTATTGGGAGGCGCTGTCGCGGACTGAGCACATGTTGCGTTCCATGGTATCCGCCGCTGCTATCGAACTGACCGGCATTGGAATTGGGAGCACTGGACCTGTCGATCCATTTACTGGCGAGATCGGTAACGTCAATTTCTTCCCCAACTGGCGTGGCGAGAATCCAGTGGCCGATCTGAAGCGCATATTTGGCATCAGGGTGGCCATGGAGAACGACGCGGATGCGGCGGCTCTCGCAGAAGCCGGCTGGGGAGCTGGCAGAGACAAGAAGCGACTCATCTACGTGACGGTCGGTACCGGCATCGGCGGCGGAATCATTCTGGACGGGCATCTTTATCGAGGAGTGGATGGCGCTCACCCGGAACTTGGTCATCATGTCATCGACGCCTCCGGACCACTCTGCGAATGCGGTTTTCACGGGTGCTGGGAATCGCTGGCTGCGGGGCCGGCCATGGTTCCCTGGCTCAAGGGCGCGATGCCGGAGGATTACCCCCACCGCGACCATCTGACGGCAAAACGAATCTGCGAACTCGCGCGGGAAGGGGATGCATTGGCTCTCCAGGCAGTCGGTCGGGAAGCACACTACCTTGGCCTCGGTCTGGCGAATCTGGTCACGCTGTTTGCGCCGGACGCAATCGTACTCGGCGGCAGCGTGATGAAGAGCGCAGTTCTTTTCCTGGAAGAGATCCGCAGAACCATCTGTCGCTGTTGCCGGTTTGTTCCTTTTGAAAAAACAGAAATAGCGCTGGCTTCTTTGGGAGACGACGCCAATCTCATTGGCGCCGCGCGGGTGTGGCATCACCGGTTCGCTCAAGAGGGAGGACAACGTGCTTGAAGATCTCGCAGTGATCGAAGGCGAATATCTTCGGGACATCCTTCACCAGCCCCAAGCGCTGGAGAACACTCTTGCCGGTCTGGAACCGTCAAAGCCGCTGCAGGACCTTGCGGCGCGCCTGAACAAGGGCAGATTCCATAGAGTGGTGCTGACCGGCATGGGCGCCTCGTTCCACGCCCTCCATCCGCTGAATCTGGAACTGATCAGCCATGGATTTACCGCCCTCATGGTGGAGACCTCGGAACTCGTGCACTACAAGAGTCAGTTCTTTGATCCGAAGACCTTGATTGTTGCGGTCTCGCAGTCCGGGCAAAGCGCGGAGATGGTGAGGTTGGTGCAAACGAACCACCAGCGGAGCGCCGTGATCGCTATCACGAACACTCCCGGGAGTCCGCTGGCCAGGCACGCCGATGCAGCTGCAATTACTCAAGCTGGGAACGAGTTTTCTGTGTCGTGCAAGACCTACGTTACGGCGCTCATGGCGCTGAAATGGCTGGGGGATGTCTTGTGTGAACGCGACCTTCGGCGCACGCGCCAGGAGTTGAAACATGCCTGCCCCGCCGTCGCTGCTTATCTGGCCGATTGGAAAGCCTGCGTTCGAACCCTTGCCGAGCTCCTTAAGGACATTCGCCACCTGTTCCTGGTCGGCCGCGGAGCGTCGCTGGCCACCGTCGGCACGGGTGCGCTGATCGTAAAGGAGTCCGACCACTTTCACGCGGAGGGCATGAGCAGCGCTGCTTTCCGCCATGGCCCCTTTGAAATGTTAAGCAAAGAAACGTTCGTCCTGGTGTTTGCTGGCGACACGAAGACGCGGGACCTCAATCAACGCCTGTTGTCGGACATCCTTCAGGAGGAAGGACGAGCAGAACTTGTGGATCGAGATG
>JACQDD010000134.1 GCA_016201265.1 Terriglobales bacterium
CAGATAGAATCGGGTGGCCAATGGAAGTCGCCTAGCGCGAGACAGAATTAGCAACAACTTGTGTTGGACTTGTGTCCACGGGAGAAGTGCGATGAAGCGATATCCAATGTACGTGAACGGCGAATTTGCGGCGGGCGAGAGCGGGAAGTGGTTTCCGGTCTATGACCCTTCGACAGAGGAGGTCATTGCCGAGGTCGCCGACGGCAGCGCGGCGGACGTGGAGCGCGGGGTCGCCGCGGCGCGCGCCGCTTTTGATTCCGGCGGCTGGCCGCAAACCACAGCGGTGGAGCGGGGCCGTATCCTACTGCGCCTAGCGGAAAAGATCCGTCAGAACGCCGCGCATCTTGCCGAGCTGGAATGCCGCAACTCCGGCAAACCAATCGTGGAAGCCGAATTCGACATTGCCGATACGGCGTCGTGCTTTGAGTACTACGGCGGCCTGGCCAACAAAATCATGGGACACGTGAATCCGGTCCCCGAGAACGCCATCAGCCTTGCAATGAAGGAGCCCGTCGGCGTCGCCGGACAGATCATTCCGTGGAACTACCCGCTGCTGATGGCCGCGTGGAAGCTGGCGCCGGCGCTGGCGGCGGGCTGCTGCTGCGTGTTGAAGCCCGCTGAGCAAACACCGCTCACCGTGCTCGAAATGGCGGCGTGGCTCACCGAAGTGGGCGTGCCGCCCGGTGTCGTCAACATCGTCACCGGCTTCGGCGAATCCGCCGGAGCGCCCATCGTTGCGCATCCGGGAGTGGACAAAGTGGCCTTCACCGGCAGCGTTGAAGTCGGGAAGCAGATCATGAGGTCCGCCTCCGACACGCTCAAGCGCGTCACGCTGGAGTTGGGCGGCAAATCGCCGAATATCTTCTTTGCCGACGCGGATTTTGAGGCCGCCGTGGACGGCGCGCTTTTCGGAGTGTTCATCAACCAGGGGGAAGTCTGTTCGGCGGGCAGTCGCATCCTCGTCGAGCGGCCCGTCTACAAGAAAATGGTCGAGGCGATGAGCGCGAAGGCCAAGAAGATTCGTCTAGGGCCGCCGCTCGCGCGGGAGACGAAGATGGGCCCGTTGGTCAGCAAAGAGCAATTCGAGCGCGTGGCCGCCTACCTGGAAGTGGGAAAGAAAGAAGCCAAGCTGGCTGCGGGCGGAGGCCGCGCGAAGGAATTCGGACGTGGGTATTACATCGAACCGACAATCTTCTACGACGTCGATAACAGTGCGCGCATTGCGCGCGAGGAAATTTTCGGGCCGGTCGCCGCAGTCATTCCCTTTGACAACGAAGCGGAGGCCATCCGCATCGCCAACGACACGCCGTACGGCTTGGCGGCTGCGGTGTGGAGACGCGACATCTTCAAAGCGTTCCGCATGGTCAAAGCGCTGCGCGTGGGAATCGTGTGGGTCAACCACATGCAGCCCACTTTCGTCGAGGCGCCGTGGGGCGGGTACAAACATTCCGGCTTCGGACGTGAGCTCGGGCCGTGGGGCATCGAGGAGTACCTGGAGACCAAGCAGGTACACATCAATCTGAACGAGCAGCCGATCGGCTGGTACTGAGAACGGGAAAAGGAGCACGGGAATTTCGTTCGACTGGATTCGGAACATGCAGTGCTCGAAGGCGTGGCATTTCCAATTTCAAGCGCGACTCACTCGAGCGGGGGATATCTGGAGAGAAAATAGATTATTGACGCGTCACGGGGACCTTTCGTTCGCAATCTAGACTAACACTCCAGAAAAAGGTGTAAAGATTCGCTGCTGCGTGTTTTTGCGGTTTTCTTGCGCAAAGACACACGAGCAGGCCCTGAGGATTAC
>JACQDD010000135.1 GCA_016201265.1 Terriglobales bacterium
CGGAAGGCCGCTCACTTCGCTCGCCCTGGTCTGCTTCCCCGAAAAAGGCGATCTCGACATCCTGGACCGGATTCTCGCGGGCGGCCTGTCGAAGATGATGGAAGCCGAATGCGCGGTGGTCGGCGGGCACAGCATCCGCGACGAGGAAACGAAGTTCGGGTACTCGGTGACGGGGTTGATTCACCCGCAGCGAGTGCTGGCAAACAAAGGCGCGCAGCCGGGCGACCGGTTGCTCTTCACCAAGGCGCTGGGCACCGGTGTGATTTCAACGGCAATCAAGAAAGGCACTGCGAAACAAAGCTGGATTGACGCGGCTGTGAAATCGATGACCACTTTGAACAAGACGGCAGGCGAGGTGATCACGGGCGTCCGCACCAGCGACGCTCACGTAGGGGCGGGTGCCCCCACCCGCACTGCGGAGCGAAGCTCCGCAGTGCATGCCCTCACCGACGTTACCGGTTTCGGACTGATCGGCCATGCCCGCGAAATGGCGCTGGCCTCGGATGTGAGCCTGGTGTTTCACGCTGCAAAGATCCCGCTGCTCGAAGGCGCGCTCGACTGTGTACGTGCGGACAACATCCCGGGTGGGCTGAAAGCCAACCGCGAGTTCGCCGAGTGTCTGGTGGAATACGAAGACGGAATCTGCGACGAATTGAAAACGATCCTCTTTGACCCGCAAACCGCCGGTGGACTATTGATCTCGGTCGCATCCGAGAACTCCGCGGAGCTCACCGGAGCTCTGAAAGCAGCCGGAGTCCCCGCGGTAGAAATCGGCGAGGTGCTGGCCCGCACCAAGCCTGTGATTCGGGTAGCTTCCTGATCGTCAGCTGCCGACGCGCTCTCTGGCATTGAGCAGCTCCCAAATGCAGGCCAGATGATGGTCGTCGTGTTCTGCGGCAAAGTACAGATGGTCCACCAGCCGCATGGGCTGCCTTAGGCGTGGGTGGAGCATCACGCGGGCAAAGAGCGCCGGTTCGATCTTCTCCACGCAATTTACCAGCCGGAATCGTGCGTTTCGAAATTCTGCCAGGATCTCGTCGAGCGGACGCGCATTGTGGTTCGCCTCGTGAGTTTTTCGATTGCTCAAGTCGGCGGCGGTGAGTTCGGAGCCGTCCGCCATGTAGTCCTCGACACGCGCCATCCACAAAGGCTCGAGATCCAGCAAGTGTCCGGCGTGTTCCTGGGCGGACCATTTCTCTGACGGTTTTCTTATCAGGACTTCGCGAGGGAAACCACGAACCATCTCTTCCAGCCGCGCCGGAGTACCCCGCAGCCGCGCGCACAGGTTCGGATGCAGCTCTACCGGAAACGTGAATTCGAACTTCCGTTCAAACCAGATGGGAACTCGATTCATAGAAAAGGACAGGCGGTGCACTAAAGGGATGCGAGAAGGAACCGCAATGACTCACGAATACGAAATTTCGATCCGGATCCATTGGCAAGGAATTCTCTACTCGCGGAAGCCACTCCGCGCCCTTGCGCTCTACAGAGGCCCAAACCGGGCCCCGCAGATAAGCCTTATTGCCTTGCAGCTGGCAACAATCCCAGTTGTCGCAGCAGTCCCAGCATGTTTACTTCGTTCCACTCTTCGGCAATCTTGCCCTTGACAATGCGGAAGATCGTGATGCCGGTGGATTCCACGTGCTTGCCGGTGGCGGGTAAACCGTTGCCCTCGCCGGTGTTGGTGCCGCGTCCCGTCCAGCGAACTACCACCAGATCCCCCTCTGCAATCACCTGATCGACCGTATACAGCCCGTCGGGAAATGCCTGACGCCACCCTTTGGCAGACTCCAGATCTTCCTTCAGATTCTCGGGTCTTGTTCCGCCGTGGGCCATGAAGTCCTGGGCGTGAATCTCTTCGAACACATCCCACTTGCCCTGATTCAGGGCCACCTCAAAAAGTTTCCGGGCGACCGCCTTGTTGGCCTCGGTTGGGTTGGTCTTGGCGTCCGACGCGATCGAAATCAGCAGGACTAATCCCGAAATGACAGCGTAGTTGCAGAGCTTCCGCATGATTGCCTCCGTAGGCGGTGTTTTCTTCCGCCTTCAGGGCCCAGTATCGGGTCTATACCTAGCTATAGGGTCAAGAGGAATCTGCTATCGGGAGGACGGGTGCTAGCTCGTGCCGCGACCGCGTGATCGTTACTGCTATCGATGCAAAGCTCGCTCGTGGAGAGCCGGGCGCCCCGCCCGGCTGAACGGGCGGGGCGCCCGTTCCTCCACCGTATGAATCATCGCGTGGTCACGGCACTAGCTGGCCCTGTATCTGGCTCAGAGCTTCCTGCAACTCATCGCGCACTTCGACTAACGACTGGATCTGTTGGTTCATCGCATT
The DNA here is from genome assembly GCA_016201265.1 of Terriglobales bacterium. Taxonomy (GTDB): domain Bacteria; phylum Acidobacteriota; class Terriglobia; order Terriglobales; family Acidobacteriaceae; genus Acidiflorens. Next base: position 2,336 of record JACQDD010000135.1, read on the forward strand.
CAATTTCTGCACACCGATTTCGACCACTTCGCGGAGGCATTCGTGGGAACCGCGAGGATAGGGAGAACGTCCCATACCGTCGCTGGGTAGAGCGTAAAGCTCGAGCACCCGGCGCACCTCCCGCAGCGTGAAACCGAAACGCTGCATGCGTTTGATGGTCTGAACGATTTCGAGATCGCTTTCTTTGTACTCGCGATAACCCGCGGCCGTCCGCCGGGGCACGGGGAGCAGCCGGCGGCGCTCGTAGAACCGCACCGTCTGCACGCCGACGCCAGCCTGCCTTGCCAGTTCGCCGATTCTCATTTTCGAATATTACCGCGGCCCAGGTTCGAAGCCGGAACAAATCTCGAACGCTTAGGCACCGAGAATCTTGTTCACTTCCGCATACGGCACAGCTCCCTCAAGCGCGCTGTATGTCCCGGCCGTCTTCAGTTCCTCCGCCATTCGCCGCAGCAACCCAAGCGTCGCGCGCATCGGACCCGATCCCAGGCTCACGCGGGCCACGCCGAGCCTTTCGAGCTCTGGAATCGCCGGGGTTCCCGGCGCCGCGAGAACATTCAGCGGACACCGCACATCTTTCACCAGACGCCCGATGGTCTCGGCATCTTTCAGTCCCGGAGCGAAGACGCAGTCCGCGCCCGCATCCCGGTAAGCGATCAGCCGCCGCAAGGCCTCGGCATATTGTGCCTGGGGATCGCCGCCGGGAAGCAGGTACACGTCGGTGCGCGCATTCACCACCATCGGCACGCGCAAGTGTGCCGCAGCCACGCGCGACGCCTTGATCTTTTCTACCGCCAGTGGCAGCTCGACCAGCGGGCGTTCCGGGTCGCCGCTGGCGTCTTCGAGATTCATTCCGATGGCTCCAGCTTGGACCAGTTCGCGGGTCGTTCTGGCCGCATCTTCGGGAGTTGAGCCGTAGCCGGCTTCTATGTCCGCTGTCACCGGCACTTTCACCGCCCGGGCGATGCGTCCAATGCGGGCGATCATCTCTTCCCGCGAGATGCGCTGCCCGTCGGGATAGCCGAGCGAATAGGCGATCCCCGCCGAGGTCGTAGCAATCGCGGGGAGGCCCGCTTCTTCAAAGATGCGGGCGCTGGCCACGTCCCAGGCGTTCGTCAGGATGAGCACGCCCGGCCCGCGGTGGAGTTGCCGGAACCGCATCGCCTTGTCCGTTTGGGAGTCCATAGATGCTACATAGATGTTGCGGCCGCGTGTTTCGATTTGGGTAGAGACGAAGCAAGCCTCGTCTCTACCGGCGGGGAACGGTCTCAGCCGCTGCGGGCTTTTTCCCGCATGCGATCGAGGAAGCTGGGCACATGCACCACGGCGCGCCCCACAGCACCGCGCCCGATTTCCTGCGTGCCATCGTGCGCGGTCACCCGCATTTTGTAGAAGCGCCCGTCGAACGACTCCAGCTCGGCCACGGCGTGAATCCGCATCCCGAGGCCGCTCGCCGCCCGGTGCTCGACGTGAATCGAAATGCCCACCGTGATCTCGCCCTCGTCGCAGTAGGGCTGCAGCGCCTGGAAGCAGGCGGTTTCCATCAGCCGGATCATGTCCGGAGTGGAATACACCGGCGGCAGTTCCGGATGATGCGCGGAAAGCGTGTGCTTGAGTTCTACGGTTTCTTCAACTTCGGCGCGTGCGCCGATGGGGATGGGTCGTGCCATAGTTTCTACGCCTCCGCCTGGCTCAGTGCCTGCCTTTTGGCAAACTCGCTCAGAATCGGCATGGCGATCACGCCCACGATCAGGTTGTACGCCGCGTGGAAAGCAATTGCCAGATAAAGCGAATGGGTCGCAAACACCAGCGCATGGAAGAAGAGCGCCAGCAGGAACGTGCCCAGCACCCCGCGCCAGCCCTGGGTCATGTGTCCGATGGCGAAGGCCACCACGCACACCAGCAGGGCCAACGCGATATTGAGTCCCATCTCACGCAGCAGCTGGTAAGCCAGCCCGCGGTAGGCGCACTCTTCGCTGATCCCCGCCAGGGCCGCGACTCCCACCCACAGGCGCATCAGGGAAGGCTCGTCGGGGAGCAGACGGCGCGCTTTCTCCTTGCGCTCGTCGCTCAATTTCGCCCAGGCCGCCCGCAGACGAAAGCTCAGCAGCGCCATGTATCCGGCCACCGCCAGCCAGATCAGCGGACTCCCCCATTGCGAGCCCAGCAGCGTGATTCCTTCGTTCCACGCGGCTGCGAGAGTAACCACCAGGATCGTCAATAGCATCGCAATGGTAGCGATGTATCGCTTCCGCTTGGGACGGAGCGGCTTTCCGCTGCGGATGCGGAAGTAGCCCACCACTCCCGCCAGCGGAACAAGAACCAGAACCAGAAAGAGGAAATACTGCGCCGCGGTGGACAGTTCGAAGAAGGAGCTCATTGATTGCAGAAGTAAGAAGTCAGATTGCAGAAGTAAAACCCTATGCTATCGCGGTACCTGCTGCAACAGTAGGTTTTTACTTCTGCAATCTGACTTCTTACTTCTGACTTGTCGTTATGCCGCCACCCGTGTCTGCCGCCGCGCTTCCACGCCGTCGAGTGCGTTCCAGAGCGCCTTGGCGGCGCTCTCGGCCGCAGCTAACGCTTTTTCGGCCGACTGTGGGTTCGCCTTGATGCGCTTCTCCAGCTGCTTGCGCCACACCTGCGAGTGATACACGTCAGCGGTAGTGTGCAGCGTGAAGTAGGCGCGGGTCTTCTCGCCGGCGCCGTACAGCTGACGCAGTCCGCGATCTTTCTCCTGGGCAATCCGTGGCACCTGCGACTCATATGCGTAGAACGCCGCCAGCGCCTCTTCCGGAGTGCCTTGGCTGGCCACGCGGTGGAAGTGGGAGATGAGGCCGCGAATTTCCGCTACCGGCTGCCGTTTCGGCATACGGCTTCCGCCCATGCCGTCCACGAAGTCGAGCCACAACTCGGCGTGCGAGGGCTGCGGGTCGCCGAAAGCGTCTTCTCCGCCCTTTTCGTCGGTCATATTGGACAGCACGGCGCGGCGGAGTTCGCCTTCCTCCAGCCGGATGCCCAGTTCGGCCAGATACGTGGGGAAGGCCGCCACGTGGTGGTAGTAGTCTTCGCCGTACTCGCGCAGATCCTCGCGGGTCAATTCGCCCGCCGACCAGGCTTGGTAGAACGGATGGCAGAGAAGATCGTACTTATGAATGCAGTCGTCCAAACGGGAAAGAAATACGTCACAATTCATGATCACCTCGAGGAACCATTCACTATACGGATTGCCGGTTGCGCTGACAATGGCCGCCGCGGCACCCGATCCGAATAGGACATCAGCGGCGTGAAGGGGATGGGAAATGACCGGCGCTGAGGCGGGAAACAGGCCGTCACGCAAGAAGCGTCAGAGCACCTGAACCTGTTTTACGTTCCGGTTCACGACGAAAATTCTCTCGTTGTTGCTGGCCTCGTCCACCGGTTGCATGAAAAATCCCGGGTTCTTCGGGTTGTAGGCGACGGTAAAGCCGACGATTTTTTCCCCATCCGGAAAGGTGACTTCGACTTTCTTCCCCGGGCGCGGAGAGCCGATCGCGACATCCTTATGACTGGGATCTCCGGCAAAATCCTTCACGAAAAATAACGCTTTCATTTCGCTAAAACCAACCCAGATTCCACGCTCGCCCGGCTTGGGGTCCGTCCCTTCAGGAAAGAGGAAAAGGTGATCCCGCACAGGGGAAAAATCGTTGACGTAGCCCTTGAGCCGGCGGCCATCCAGATACGCCACGACTACTCTGCCTTTGTTCTGCATATCGGCTGTCTCCTCGCCGCAATCGCAGTCCCGTTGTTAGAATTATCTTACTTACCCCTCCTTTTCGATGGGAATGTAGTTTTCGCAACAGGATCTGTGCCCTAGAAGGCACCGGTGCGATTGTGAGAGCAATTCGACGCGGTGGTGGTTGGTGCCGGGCAGGCTGGTTGCGAGATTGAGCCGTTTCGCGGGCGTCTGAGCCCGCTGGCGAAATCCCGAGTCGAGCGCGGCGAGCGATGGACCCGGCCAAGTTAAATGCAGCCCTTCAACGAACAATTCGATGTAGTGGTGGTCGGCGCCGGGCATGCCGGTTGCGAAGCCGCGATCGCCGCCGCCCGCTTGGGGCTGAGGACCGCGCTCTTCACGCTGAATATTGACTTGATCGCGCAGATGTCGTGCAACCCGGCCGTCGGTGGGATCGCCAAGGGACATCTGGTGCGCGAAGTGGACGCGCTGGGCGGAATCATGGGCGAGGTCACGGACGCGGTCGGCATCCAGTTTCGCCTGCTGAACACGTCGCGCGGCCCGGCGGTGTGGTCGCCGCGGGCCCAGTGCGACAAGCAAGCCTACCGCCTGAAAATGCGCGAGGTACTCGAATCCCAGCCCAATTTGAAGATCAAGCAGGCGGAAGTGGCGGATGTGATCGTGGAGTCGTTGGTCGCTGGTCGTTCGTCGTTCGCGGGGCCTGGCGGGGATTGTCGTCCTGGGCGGAGCGATGAAGACGCTTTTGCCAACGACCAGCGACTACCGACCAACGACCGCATCATCCGCGGCGTTCTCCTTCGTGACGGACGCCGCGTCTCGGCCAGCGTGGTCATTATCACCACCGGCACGTTTCTCAACGGCCTGATCCACTGCGGCGAGCAGCAGTATCCCGCCGGGCGATCGGGAGAGCCCCCCGCAGTTCTTCTCGGCGAGGCGCTCAAGAAGCTCGGCCTGCGCGGGTGCCGCCTGAAGACCGGAACGCCGCCGCGTCTCGACGGACGCACCATCGACTGGTCGAAGTTTGCCGCGCAGCCCGGCGATGCCGATCCCACGCCCTTCAGTTTTCGTACGAAGCGCGTCGCTCACCACGACGGCCAGGTGCCTTGCTACATCGCTTTCACCACCGAAGAGACGCACCGCATCATCCGCGAAAACGTGCATAGGTCGCCGATGTACAGCGGACAGATTCAATCGATCGGGCCGCGCTATTGTCCATCCATAGAAGACAAGATCGTCAAATTTCCCGATAAGCTCACGCACCAGCTCTTCCTCGAGCCCGAGGGCCTGAACACGCACGAGATCTACGTCAACGGCATGAGCACCTCCCTGCCGATTGACGTGCAGCTCGCCATTCTCAAGTCCATCCCCGGCCTCGAAGATGCCGAGATGATGCGGCCGGGCTATGCCATCGAGTACGACTCGATTGACCCGACCGAACTGCACCGTACGCTCGAAACCAAGAAAATTTCAGGACTCTTCCTCGCCGGACAGATCAACGGAACGTCGGGCTATGAAGAGGCCGCCTGCCAGGGGATCATGGCCGGGATCAACGGCGCGCTGAAGGTAATGGGGGAGGCGCCGCTGGTGCTCGACCGCACCGAGGCGTACACGGCCATCCTCATTGACGACCTGATCTCCAAGGGCACGAACGAACCCTACCGCATGTTCACCTCGCGCGCCGAGTTCCGTCTCCATCTGCGGATCGACAACGCCGACCGCCGCCTGACCCCGCACGGCCGCCGCGTGGGACTGATCTCCGATGAAGCGTGGGCGGAGTTTCAGGCTAAGCAGCAGCGGCTGGAACAGATGAGGGCGCTGCTGGAGACGACCCGTCTTACCGCGGACATGATGGGAGGGCTCTTTGCCGGCGAGAGTGGCGTTTCAGCCCCGGAGGGACGACGGCCGACAGATGCTGTACCAGCTGACACGCTGCGATCTACCCTGGGCCAGCCGCTGGCACAGCTCCTGAAGCGTCCCGAGATTTCCATCGAACAACTTGCACCCGTGCTCCGTCACGTCGCCCCCGCTTTTCTTGACAGGCCCTCTTCTGCGAACTCCCTACACTCTGCGGTTCATCTTTCTTCCGAGGTTCGTAACGAACTCAAGTCCATCGAAATCGAGATCAAGTACGCCGGCTATCTCGACCAGCAACAGCGCGCCATCGAGCGGCTGAAGAAGGCCGAGCAGCGCCGTATCCCGGAATGGTTCGACTACCGCGCGGTCAGCGGCCTCTCCCGCGAAATGCAGGAGAAGCTGGGCCACGTCGCACCGCAGACACTGGGCCAAGCCTCGCGCATTCCCGGCGTAACCCCCGCCGCCGTCTCCCTGATCAACGTCTATATCGAGATCCAGGCAAGGCGCCGCGAGCAAGCTGCTGCTCTTTAACTCTGGCCTTCCCTGTGTCCCTCTGTGGCCCCCGGGTGGTTAAATCGTGTGCCCGCTGAGGGCGAAAAAGTCTCGCAGAGACGAGGTTCCACTAGGCTAGGTTGACCATCCCGACGTGAGGACGGACGCTGTACACCTTCCCAAAAAACCGTTCAGCGCGCGCTCGCCTTCTGCAAAGCTGCCCGTAACTCGTCATACGGCATCGCTCCGGGATGGTATATCGCCACCTGCCCGGCGCGATTCAGGATGACCAGTGTCGGCGTGGTGCTGGCTCCGTAGGTGTTGAAGTTCTGCTGGCTCAGCGGCACCGGCATATCCGGCAGGCTGGCATAGTAACGCTGGCGGACGGATTCGATGTAAGCCCGTTCCTGGGCGGGCGTAGCGTCGTTGCCCTGCGCGGCGTAGCCATAGAGCTGAGTGGGGCCGATCACCACCAGCCCCGCCGGAGCGAACTCCTGCCGCAGGCGGGCGATGATGGGGACCTCAGCTTTGCAGTCCGCACACCAGTGCGCCCAAAAGAACAGGAGCACCGGGGAACCTCTCAACGAGGCCAGAGTGGGAGGCTTCGTTCCGAGGTACTGTGTGGCTTGTAGCGCCGGCGCCGGTCCGCCCACCAGGGAAATCAGGTTCAGGTTTTTCTGCAGCCGCGCCCGGATCGAGGTATTCCCGTACCGCGCTATCGCCGTGCGCAGCAGCGTGGCAGCCTGAGCCGGCTTTCCCGATTCAGCCAACCCCTGCGCCAGGACTTCGTAGGCAGCCCCCAGGGCGATCGGCAGATGAGGCTCGGCGTCCAGTTTCTGCCGGGTCAGCAACTGCTCCGAGAGGCTGCGGGTCTCGCGGGCATAACTGGCGGCCTGGCTCCATTGCTTCATAGCCGCCGCACCGCGCGCCATCCAAGACAATGCCTCGAGATACTCCGGCGTCACCCCATGTTGGGCTTTGTAATCGCGCAGCTCCGATTCGGCCGCCGAGTAGTTGTTCTGGCCGACCTGAGCCCGGACATCCTCAACCATCCCAGCGCTTGCTGGCAGCGGTGAAAGCCAAAGCAACGCCCCGCAAGCCGCGGTCAGCCCCCATTTCCTGATTGCAAAAGGCATGGTTTGATGATGAACGAGTGCCGGGAAAGTTGCAATTACGCCGCGCTCGAGCTGGCCGAATCCTCAAATTTGCCAGCGCCCGCACCATGCTGATAACAAAGCCTCTTACTTACGTAACTGTAAAAACTTGTAGCTCTTTAGGCAGGAGAACTGTAAAATAGGCTTGCGTTTGATATTTGCGGTTGTAAGCAGTACCCCGCTCTACAGCGTGACCTGCCTGCACTTTCCTGCGAAACTCAGCGCACATTTCAACACAAAGGAACACAAGCAACACCATGGAAACAGGAACAGTAAAGTGGTTTAACGATGCCAAGGGCTATGGTTTCATCAGCCGCCAGAACGGCGAGGACGTGTTTGTTCACTTCTCCGCCATCCAGTCAAACGGCTTCCGCAGCCTGCAGGAAGGTCAACAGGTCCAGTTCGATGTCGTAAAGGGACCCAAGGGCTGGCAGGCGGAGAACGTAAAGCCCGTCTAAACCACGCAAAAATTCGAAAAGAGGCGGCCGGCCGGCCGCCTTTCTTTTTTTTGCTGGCCCGCAAGCCCAGGCGACTGAAGCCGTGCCCTGTTACAAGTCATGAATTTTCCAGCCGCTTCTTGAACTCCCGTGTTGGCACCGTATCCTCTTCCCCCTGATTGCGCGAGGGCACAGGTGTCCGTGGATCTGCTTTGTTCCCTCTTGACACTAATGATACGGCGCGATATAGTACGTCGCGTACTATCGGTATGAGCCTCTCACTTCTCAGTTACGCGCTTCTCGGGCTTCTCGAACAGCAGCCGAGCTCGGGCTATGACCTGCGGAAGATCTTTGTGCAGACGCCGATGTGGTCGTACAGCGACAGCCCAGGAGCGATCTATCCGGCGTTGGAGCGACTGGAGAAGAGCGGCTTGATTCGGGGGCGAGTGGAAGCGAGCGCCGGTTTGCGACAGCGGAAGCTGTTCCGGCTCACGTCTGCGGGAACGGCCGAACTGAAGAAGTGGTTGCGCAAACCGGTCTCTCGCGAAGAGGTAGTCCGGGGGATGGGGGAGTTGATGTTGCGGTTTGCCTTCACGGAACGCGTGTTGGGGGGTGCGGCCGCGATGCAATTCCTGAAGGATCTGGAGAAAGAACTGCGATGGTATGTGCCTACTCTGCGCGAGTTTCTAGACACGCAGGAAGAGGCCATGACGATTTCCGGGCGGCTGGCGCTGGAGAGCGGAATTCGAGGGTACGAATCCCAACTTGGTTGGACGACATATGCAATTGCGATGTACGCGGAAAGGAACAAGGGAGGCACGTCATCATGAATCCGAAATTGCGTATTGTTCTGTATTTGCTGCTTGGCGGTCTGCCGGTAAGCATCGCCGCTTTAGGGGCCGGCCACTTCGCCTGGCAATGGCTGGCGGGCATAGTGCTGGCCGCGTCGTTTGTCCCGGTTGCTCTGTTTGGGCCGCAATCGGGGCGCGGCCAGTTCGGCGTGATCCTCCCGGTCCTGTTCACAGTGACGGTCCTGTGCACCTGGTCGGAGGCCGTGATCTTTATGCCAGCAGTCATGCCGAGTCCGGTCCGCGCGTTGATCGGAAGTACGATCATGTGCCTGATCGTGGCGGTCGTGCTGGCGGCGCTGGCGTGGGCATTGAAATTGACGCGGCCCTCGGGCCCGACCGTGGAACATCGGGGGACGGGTATAACGATCATGATGGTCGTGATCTGCGGGATCGCGTACACGCTCTACTACTTGATCTTCGGTGGCATCACGTACCAGTTCTTCACGAAGGGCTACTATCCCGAGGCCACCCAGATCGTGGAGCGGTTGGGTCTATGGTTCTGGGCCATCGAGATCGGACGCGGTGCGCTGATGACTTTGGGCGTTCTCCCGGTGATCTACAGCCTACGTATGAGCCGGTGGCAGGCGGCGATCGTGGTGGGTTTGTTGGTCTGGGTGGCGGGCGGGGCAGCGTCGCTGATCCCTCCCAACAGTTTCATGGGAACAACGCAGCGGATGATTCACATTGTGGAGATTCTGACGCAGAATGCATCCCTTGGCATCACGGCAGTGTTGTTGCTGCGCCCGAAGGCGGCGCCCGTCGTCGCTGTGAGCCGGGCAGCCGCGTAAGACAGAGCCGCCGATCCAGGACGTGTAGCCAGCGGTGTCGCGGCTCTCGAGTACAATCTCATCGGGATTGAGAAAGACATGCCACTTAGACTAGGCGACCCGGCGCCGGAATTCGAGCTTCCTGCGATCGCCGGCGAGACGCAGCTCACGATCCGCTCGCGCGACTATCTCGGCAAGCAGAACCTGGTCATCACCTTCCATCCTCTGGACTGGACACCGACTTGAGCGTCGCAGGTGCCCGAACTCGATGCGCGCAGCAAAGAGTTCGCGGCGCTTAATGCCCAGGTTCTGGACATCAGCGTAGATTCCATTCCCAGTCATCGCGAGTGGCGCCAACGAGAAGTCGGCCCGGTGAAGATCCCTCTCTGTTCCGACTTCTATCCGCACGGCGAGGTCACGCAGAAATTCGGCATCCTGCGCGAAGGAGCGCCAGTTCCCGGAATCAGCGAGCGCGCCGCCTTTATCGTGGATCGGGCTGCGAAGATCGCCTTTGCCAGGATTTACCCCATCGACCAGTTGCCGGATATCGAGGAGCTGTTGCAGGCGCTGCGCGCTCTTCGCTAGCTCGTCTGGGACGCCGGCCGCTATCCCGTGCTCATGCTGCGCACCGCCCGCACCGGCGAGGTCCGTGGCTTCCCAGAGTAAGGCCTGCTGCGGGACCGTAGCGCCGGCACCTTGCCGGCTGTCCCGAGGGCACCCTGCCCTCGGCGCCGCGGGTGAGCATCCTCTCGATTCAACGCAGAACCGGTAGCGATTTCCTGCTCACCCCGTCTTGGCAAACCCGTCTATTACCACGTACAGTACTGTGTTCTTCGTTCCTTCAAGTCCCTCACAACAGGAGTCTGCTCCATGCGTCACGCAGTGATTGTGCTGCTCGCCATCTCGTGCTTCAGCGCCGTTGTCCGCACTCAGACCGCCGACGATCTGGTCAGCAAGAACATCCAGGCCAAGGGCGGGATGGACAAGATCAAGGCCATCAAGAGTATGCGCATGATGGGCAAGTTCGACTTGGGCGGGGGCTTTACCGCGAGAGCCTCGCAGGACAACGGTCGCCCCAATCTGGTCCGTGAAACCTTCACGCTTCAGGGCATGACCGCCGTGCAAGCCTATGACGGCTCGGCGGGCTGGCAGATTCAGCCCTTCCAGGGACACAAAGACCCGGAACTCATGGGGGAAGACGATCTGCGCGACATACAGCTGGACGCCGATTTTGACGGTCCGCTGGTGGACTATGCGGCCAAGGGGAACACGGTTGAATATCTCGGCCACGACACCGTGGACGGCGACGACACGCTGCGGCTCAAAGTCACGCTGAAGAACGGCGACCTCATTTACTACTACCTCGATCCGGACACCTATCTGGAGATTCGCAAGGAGATTCAGCAGACCATCCGTGGCGCCGTTCGGGAACGGCTCGTGGACCTGGGCTCGTACAAGCCGGTCAACGGGGTGATGTATCCGTTCTCGATCGCCGTGGGCCCGAAAAACAATCCTGGCGCCCAGACGATCACGGTCGAGAGGATGGATGCGAACGTCGCGATCGACAACGCACAGTTTGCTCTGCCGGCCTCACTGAAGCAGGTGCCGAAACCAGTCGCCGAGAAGAAGTGAACCGGTCTCAGTTCCCAAGAACGATGTGAGCGATATCTCGCGCTTTGAAGAGGACTTCTGAAAATGAATGCACGCGCTCGTTGCTCCAGTTTCCTGCCGAAGTTGAGCATGTGGATTGCCGTGGCCGCCTTGTGTGCCGGGTCGCAGGCCTTGGCCCAGGCTCCTTACCGATTCGATGCCGCGACGGTGTCGGGACTTCCGGCACGCAACATCGGTTCCGCCACCATGAGTGGCCGCATCGCTGCGCTGGATGCAGTGGACCAGAACGGACGAATCACCGTCATCGTGGGAGCGGCCAGCGGCGGAGTGTGGAAGTCGGTGAATGGCGGCACGACGTTCAAACCCGTCTTCGACCGCGAGAGCGTGCAGTCCATCGGCGCGGTAACGATTGACCCGTCAAATCCCAAAACGGTTTGGGCCGGCAGCGGTGAATCCTGGACCCGCAACAGCGTCTCGGTCGGCAACGGGGTTTACAAATCCACCGATGGCGGCGAAAACTGGACCAACGTCGGTCTGAAGGACAGCGAGCGCATCGCGAAGATCCTGGTCGATCCCAAAGATGGCGACAACGTGCTCGTCTGCGCCACCGGACATCTTTGGGACGACAACGACGAGCGCGGAGTCTTTAAGTCCACCGACGGCGGCAAGACGTGGAAGAAAGTGCTCGCCGGCGCGAACGGTTCCACCGGCTGCGGGTTGCTCGCCATGAGCCAGCAGGAACCGAAAACGATCTACGCCTCGATGTGGGACTTCCGCCGCCAGGGCTGGACGTTCCGCTCCGGCGGTCCCGGCAGCGGGCTGTTCAAGTCCACCGATGGCGGCGACCACTGGACTGAGATCAACGACAGCAACGCCAAGGGCCTGCCCGAAAAACCCTGGGGGCGGATTGCGGTGGCCGTCGCGCCTTCGAAGCCGCAAGTTGTCTATGCCAACGTTGAATCGAAGAAGAGCGCGCTCTTCCGCTCCGACGACGGCGGAGCGACCTGGACTCGCCTCGACTCCAGCAATTATATGATCTGGCGCCCGTTCTACTTCGGCAACCTCATCGTCGACCCACAAGACGAGAACAAGCTCTTCAAACCCGATGGCCCACTGCTCCTGAGTACCGACGGCGGCAAGAGCTTCAGCCGGGTTTCCGGCGGAGCACACGGCGACTTCCACGATGTCTGGATTAGCCCGAAGAACTCGAACACAGTCATCGTCGGCGACGACGGCGGCCTGTGGCGCAGCGAAGACGGTGGCAATCTGTGGAAGCACTACGCCAACCTGCCGCTTTCGCAGTTCTACCATGCCAGCACCGACAACTCCGATCCCTACCATGTGTACGGCGGGCTACAGGACAACAGCTCCTGGGTCGGCGATTCCTCGTATCCGGGCGGCGTCACCAACTCGCGCTGGGAAAACATGTTTAACGGCGATGGCTTCTGGATGTTCGAAGACCCCGCCGATCCCGACTACATCTACGCGGAATTCCAGGGCGGCGAGATTGGGCGCGTCAACCGCCATACCCATGAGACCCGGTCCATCAAGCCGCTGCCCAATTACGGCGAGAAGAAACTGCGCTTCAACTGGAACACGCCGATTCACTTGAGCCCCAACGAAAAGGGAACGATCTACATTGGAGCCCAATTCCTGTTCCGTTCGCGCGATCACGGCCAATCCTGGGACCGCATCTCTCCCGACCTCACCACCAATGATCCGGAAAAGCAGAAGCAGGAGGAATCGGGCGGCGTAACTGTCGATAATTCCTCGGCGGAAATGCACACCACCATCTATTCGATCTCCGAGTCGCCGAAGAACGGGCAGATCATCTGGGCCGGCACCGACGACGGCAATCTCCAGATTACCCGCGATGGCGCCAAGACCTGGACCAACGTGGTGGGGAACGTCACCGCCCTGGCGAAGAACTCCTGGGTCTCGACCGTTGAGGCCAGCCGCTTCGACGAAGCCACCGCCTACGCCACGTTCGACCGGCACACCTTTGGCGACATGAAGCCTTACGCCTACAAGACCGCCGACTATGGCAAGACCTGGACAGGTCTTCCGGCGCAAGAGAGCGGCGTACGGGGCTACGCTCACGTGATCAAGGAAGATACCGTCAACCCGAATCTGCTTTTCCTCGGCACCGAATTCGGCCTTTGGATTTCTGTGGATGGTGGCCAGCGCTGGGCACAATACAAGGGAACCGATTTCCCGGCGGTTGCCGTCCGCGACATCGTCGTGCAGGCGCGCGAAAGCGACCTGGTCCTGGCGACCCACGGCCGCGGCATCTGGATCGTTGACGACATTTCGCCCCTGCGCGCTCTCACCCCGGACCTGATGTCCAAGGAAGCCGCACTGATTCCCGGCAAGCCCGCCATTCAGTACTTTCAGGTAAACGGCGGATGGCCGGAAGGGGACGAGAGCTTCAGCGGCCGCAGCCGTCCCGACGACGCGCAAATCACGTACTACCAGAAGGGACGCCACATCTTCGGCGACCTGAAGATCGAAGTTCTCGATCCGGACGGGAAACTGGTTGACACGGTCAGCGGAAGCAAGCATCGCGGCCTGAATCGCGCGAGCTGGTCCATGCGCGTTAAAGCGCCAGCGGCTCCTCCCGCTGCGACGGCGCTCTTCGACGCCGCTCAGGGACCGCGCGTTTTGCCCGGAACCTACACAGTGAAGATGACGAAAGGAGATCACGTTTACACGGAGCCGCTGAACGTGGTGCTCGATCGGCGAGCGAAGTTCTCTGCTGAAGACCGCAAGGCGCAGTTCGATCTAACCATGAAGATCTACAGGCTGATCGAGCACATGACGTATTCCGTGGAGGCCATCGAAGGGGTTCGCAACTCCGCCAACGATCGGGCCACCAAGCTGAACGCGAAGAACCCTTTGCGTTCGCAGCTGCAGCAGATTGCTGGCAAATGCAGCGACCTCCGCTCCAAAATTGTGGCCACCAAAGAAGGCGGCGCCATCACCGGCGAGGAACGCATCCGCGAGCTTCTCGGACAGCTCTACGGCGCCGTGAACGGCTATGAGGGCCGCCCCGCCGACTACCAGGCAGCCCGCGCCGATTCCCTGGGACACGAACTGGAAGACGTAATCAGCGATTTCCAGAAGTTGACGCAGAAAGAGCTGCCCACCATCAATGCGGGATTGAAGAAGAACAAGCTGGAAGCGATTTCGGTGCTTGCAGAAGCCGACTGGCAGAAAAAGCGCGAGGCCGAGGCTGGCTCGGGATCAGGCGCGGGAACGCGGGCGGCGATGGGTGGAATGCGGGAAGTGGACTGAGGATCAACCGAGCTCGTTGCGCTCAGCCTCCTACCGCTCGAAGTGCAAGATATCCAGCACCATATACGTGCTGCGATTCACCAGCACGATGTGCCCGCCGATAGCGAAGTGCCCATACCCACGCGGAGGCGGAGGCAGTCGCCGCTCCAGTTCCTCCGGGCACGGTCTCATCTTCTTCCGCAATCCCGGTGGCAGGGTTCCGCGCACGCGTAGCTGCCTTTCCAGTCCGGGCGGCAGACGATCTCTCTTGGCACGCCCGGGCGGCAGATGATCGTCCTGGTCGTGATACCACCCCCGCATTTCGTCGCGGTCCTGGTCGCTGTAACGGTATCTGCCTTCGTCACGGTCATCGTCGCGGTCGTGATGCTTGCCGTGGCCGTGGCCGTGCTCGTCGGCGACCGCCATGCCAGGCAGCACCAGCATTGCCGCGGTGCAGAAGCACAACCACCATTTCGATCGCATCGGAACCCCCTCGAATAGAAACGCTGTCATTGCAAGACTATTGCCTGTCGAGGTCAGAGGCAAATTACCAAGGGCATGGACGGTTATGGGGCGGAGCAGCGCCGCTGGGAGCGGAAATCGTTCCTATTCCCCGCCCACCGTCAGCCCGTCAATCCGGATCGTCGGCGAGGCCACGCTGCCGCGGAATTCCAGGTCACTCCCGATCTCCGAGATGTTGTTGAAAATGTCTTTCAGATTCCCCGCGACGGTGATCTCTTCCACCGGATAGGCGAGTTCGCCGTTCACGATCCACAGACCCGAAGCACCGCGCGAGTAGTCGCCCGTAACCAGGTTCACACCCATCCCGAGAAACTCGGTAACGTAGAGACCGTCTTTAATGTCCCCGATGATCTGCGGCGGAGTTCTTGTCCCGGCGTGCAGGAAGTAATTGCCTGGGCCGATTCCCGGCGTGCCCGCGAGTCCGCGCGATGCGTTGGCTGTGGTTTCGAGGCCGAGTTTCTTCGCGGTGTAGGTGTTCAGCAGATACGACTTCAGAACTCCATTTTCGATCACCACGGTGCGGCGCGTCGGAATGCCCTCGCCATCGAAGGGCGAGGTGCCAAAACCGCCGGTCATGGTGCCGTCATCAATGACGGTGACGTTGTCTCCCGCGATCTTCTGGCCCAGTTTGCCGGCGAGAAACGAAGCGCCCCGATACACCGAATCGCCGTTCACGCCCTCGAAGATGTGCTCGAGCATGGAGTTGGCGACCATCGGGTCGAGGACAACCGGCACATGCGCGGTCTTGGCTTTGCGCGCGCCTAGACGGCGCAACGTGCGGCGCGCCGCTTCCTTCCCCACCTGCTCTGCCGGATCGAGCTTTGCCAGGCTCCGCGCCACCGAGTACCAATAGTCGCGCTGCATGTTGCCCTTCTCATCCTGTGCGATCGGAACTGCCGCCACCGAGCAATATGAGCGGCGATATTCGCCGACGAAGCCGTGCGAGTTGGTCAGGACTTTGCGTCCGGTGGCAGCGTCGAACGAACCGCCTTCGGAATTCTTGATGCGCGAATCGGCGTCGAGAGCAGCTTTCTCGGCGCGGCGGGCGTAGTCAATGCGCTCGGCGCCCGGCAGCGAGTACACGTCCTCGTGGTAGAGATCGAGGTCGCCAGAGAGCGAACCGAGCTTCAATGCGTCGGGGATACCCGCGTAGGGATCCTCCGAAGTGATCTTCGCCAGTTCGAGCGCCGACTTCAGCATGCGCTCGATCCCGGCGGCAGAAAAATCGCTGGAGTAGGTGCTGGCCGCCCGCTGCCCGAAGAAGACGCGCACGCCGATCGCCTTGGAGCCGGACTCTTTCAGAGTTTCGACTTGTCCGAGGCGGACGACGGTGGAGAATTCGTCCCCTTCGCGCACCACGCACTCGGCCGCGGTGGCTCCGCCCGCCGTGGCGCGCCGAACAACATCGGTGGCGAGCGTTTGAAGATCAGTCGCTAGTTTCTGGTTGCTGGTTTCTGGTGTCGTCAACATTTCCATTCTTATTTCACCACAGAGGCACAGAGAAAGGTCAGAAGTAAGAAGTCAGATTGCAGAAGTAAAGCCCTTCATATCCGTGCTCACGCCAACTGCAGATCCCTCGCTTCGCTCGGGATGGCAATCGGAAAAGGTAACCGAGGCGGTGCGGGGTTCACTTCTGCAATCTGACTTCTTACTTCTGACCTTTCTCTGTGTCTCTGTGGTGAAAACGCATTACTGCATGAACCCGCCGACATCTTTCCTGGCAGTGCCGCCGACGGTGAGGCGGTCGATCTTAATGGTCGGGATACCGACGCCCACCGGCACAGCTTGCCCGTCTTTGCCGCAGGTGCCGACGCCTTCGTCGAGCTTCAGATCGTTGCCGACCATCGAAACGCGGGTCAGCACATCCGGACCGTTGCCGATCAGCGTCGCGCCTTTGATGGGCGCGGTGATCTGGCCGCTTTCGATCAGGTACGCTTCCGACGCCGAGAACACAAACTTGCCGTTGGTGATGTCCACCTGGCCGCCGCCGAAGTTTACTGCGTAAATCCCTCGCTTCACCGAGCGGATGATGTCCTGGGGATCGTCCTGGCCGGCGAGCATGTAAGTGTTCGTCATGCGGGGCATGGGGATGTGCTCGTAGCTTTCGCGGCGTCCGTTGCCGGTATCGGCAAGGCCCATGAGCTTGGAAGAGAGCTTGTCGCTCAGGTATCCCTTCAGGATTCCGTTTTCGATCAACACGGTTTCCTGCGTGGGCTGTCCTTCGTCGTCCACGTTGAGCGATCCGCGCCGCCACGGCATGGTGCCGTTGTCCACGACGGTGCACTTTTCGCTGGCCACACGCTTGCCGATCAGTCCGGCGAAAGCGGACGTCTTCTTGCGGTTGAAGTCGGCTTCCAGACCGTGACCCACCGCCTCATGCAGAAGGACACCCGGCCATCCCGGGCCGAGCACGACTTCCATCTCGCCGGCCGGAGCTTCGCGGGCATCGAGCTGGAGAATCGCCTGCCGCGCGGACTCTTTCGCAAAGTGCTCAGGATTCTTCTCGCCGAAGAAGAAGTCGAGCGCGATGCGCCCGCCGCCACCCGAAGTGCCGCGAGCCGAGTTCGAATCCGTCTTGGCGATGCACGATACATTCATGCGCGCCAGCGGCTGGGAGTCCTCGGCGAAAGTGCCATCGGACCCGATGACCAGGATGTTGCGCAGTTCGTCGGCGTAGCTGGCGCGGACTTCTTTAATCCGAGAATCGAAGCCGCGCGCGGCGCGATCGGCGCGCAGCAGCAGCTCGACCTTGGCCGTGATCTCGGCATCCACCGAGGGCAGAGTAACCGGCTACAGGCTGCGGGCGGGCTTCTGCTGGAACCCAGTAACGGGAGTCTTCGCGGGCGCACTGGCAATCAGCGCCGCGGTCCGGGCGGCGTGCAAGATGCGCGCCGGGGTAAGGTCGTCGGTGTAGGCGTATCCGGTACGTTCGCCGGACACAACCCGCACGCCGCATCCCGCCGAAATCCCCTGGGAAGCGGACTTGACCATGGACTCGTCCACCATCAGCGAGGTGGAGGTCAGGCATTCGAAGTACAAGTCGGCGTAGTCGCCGCCGGCCG
>JACQDD010000130.1 GCA_016201265.1 Terriglobales bacterium
CGAAGCGGCGGCAGCCAGCTTCGTAAGCGGCGAGAACTTTTTCCGCAGCGCCGTCAGGACGGCTGTGGAGATGAACACCCAACTCGATTCCAGCGACGCAATGTTTCACGGCATTGAAAACGCTGCCGACCAACTCGGGCGAGGCGGTGCCAATGGTGTCGGCAAGAGAAACGGTGCCCACGCCGATGTCTTTTAGCCAGATGAGCGTGTCTTCGATGAGCTCGGGGCCCCAGGGCTCGCCGTAGTTGTTGCCGAAGGCCATGGAGATGTACACGACGAGTTTGCGGCCGGCGGATTTGGTGGCGGCGCGCAAACGCTCAACCAGGGCGCGGGATTCGGCGCGGGTCATGCGGGCATTGGCCTGGCGAAAGTGCGCAGAAATGGAGTAGGGATAGCCGAGCGTGGTGACTCCGGGAGTGGCCAAGGCGCGCTCCATGCCCATTTCGTTGACCACGATGCCGATGATTTCAGGAGGTTGGGAAGTCGGAGGTAAGGAAGTAAGGAGAAGACGAATCACGTCCTCGCTGTCGGCCATTTGTGGGACAAATTTGGGCGAGACGAAGCTCACGGCGTCAATGTGCCGGAAGCCCGCAGCGAGCAGTGCCCGGTGGTACGCAACCTTTTCGTCTGCCGGGATTACTTGCGGCAGGCCTTGCCACGCGTCCCTTGGGCACTCAATTAGTTTTACGGTTTCCATCTTATGTTTGTAAGACGCCGGTACGGAATTCGCGCACGTCGGGATTCAAGGCGGCGGCTTCGAGGGACCAGATGAGGGCGTCGCGGGTCTGCGCGGGGTCGATGATGGCGTCCACCCATAGGCGCGCGGCGGCGTAGCGCGGGTCGGTCTGGTGCTCGTAGGTGGCTTTCACTGACTCGAACAGTTCTTTTTTGTCCTTGTCGGTAAGCTTCTTGCCCTCGCGTTCGAGTTGCTTGATTTTGATTTCGACAAGCGTGCCGGCGGCGGAGTCGCCGCTCATGACGGCGTAGCGCGCGGTGGGCCAGGCGAAGATGAAGCGCGGGTCGTAGGCTTTGCCGCACATGGCGTAGTGTCCCGCGCCGAAGCTGCCACCGCAGATGACGGAGATTTTCGGCACCACGCTATTGGCGACCGCGTTGACCATTTTCGCGCCGGCGCG
>JACQDD010000133.1 GCA_016201265.1 Terriglobales bacterium
CGGCAGTCGGGCGCGTCCAGGCGTTGCGGGATTTTGTAGCGCGGTGGCGTACCCCGTTTCGCCAGCAAGCAATGTACTTCGACTATCATCCGGTTCGCTTCGAACTGGTCGAAGATTGACCACACGGCGCGCTCGCTGTTTCCGAGAGGCACCATGATTGTTGAGAGTCCGGTGACCAAAGACAGGTTTGAGTTGACCCAGGCAGAGGCCGAGTTTTTCGCTCGTGCCCTGGCCAAGTTTCGCGAGAACGGGGAGTGGTCTGCATTCGAGACTTTCGCGTTCAATCCAAGTTCCCCGCTTTACGCCCGCCGAAAATCCTACGGGCGGCTGGTGATGGATCCGTTGTACCGGGCGCTCCAGGACATGTGGCTGCAACTCTGTGTCAATCAGGGAGAAGTTCAGGACGATCGACCTCAGGGAGAGAAATCGTTTTGCCACGCGGCGGAGCAAGGGCGGGAGCAGGCAGGCCGGGCACGT
This sequence comes from Terriglobales bacterium, assembly GCA_016201265.1. Lineage (GTDB taxonomy): Bacteria > Acidobacteriota > Terriglobia > Terriglobales > Acidobacteriaceae > Acidiflorens. The sequence goes on from JACQDD010000133.1 coordinate 478, forward strand.
GCCACACGTACCGCACTCCGGTGACCTGGCGGTTGCCCGCCGACATAAAAGGAAAAAAGCCCGGAGCGTTCAAGCACTCATCTACATCGAATGCTAGTCCGGGAACCGATGAGTGACCACGAAAGTCGGTACCCGCACTTCCATACTCTTGTCTCTCGAAGCAGCCCTGGTACGCTGTCGCGGTTTGGCCAATTCCTGTCGTCCGTGGTAGCTTCGAAACAAAGAAAGGGCACACCTGACAGCATTGTCCAAAGGCCTGGTCATTGTCGAATCGCCCGCGAAGGCGAAAACCATCCAGAAGTACCTGGGGAAAGGGTTCACCGTCGACGCTTCTTATGGGCACGTGAAGGACCTTCCCAAAAGCGATCTCGGTGTCGACGTCGAGAACGAATTCGAGACCGAGTACGTTGTTATCCCTGGAAAAGAAAAGGTCTTGGCCAGACTGAAGAAGCTGGCGCAGTCGGCCGACCACATCTATCTCGCGCCCGACCCCGACCGCGAAGGCGAAGCTATCGCCGCACATTTGGCCGACGAACTCGGCGACGGCAACAAGAAGAAAAAGAAGAAGAAAAAAGAAGAGCCCGGCGAAGAGCGCATCCGGCGCGTCACCTTTAATGAGATCACGCAGCGAGCGGTGAAAGCGGCTTTTGAGCACCCTCGGGACATCGATCGCAATCTCGTGGACGCGCAGCAGGCCCGCCGTGTGCTCGACCGCCTGGTGGGTTACCAGGTTTCTCCGCTGCTCTGGGACAAAGTCCGCCGCGGGCTCTCCGCCGGACGTGTGCAGACCGTCGCGCTGCGCCTGATCGTTGACCGCGACCGCGAGATCAAGGCGTTCGAGAAAAAAGAATATTGGACGATTGACGCCCATCTGGCCGCCGCCAAGCCCCCGGCTTTTGACGCCCGGTTCCTCGGCAAGGGCGAAGAGAAGATCGAGGTCCCGAACGGTGAAGAAGCCGAGAAGATCCGGGCGGCAATCGAAAATGCCGATTGGGTCGTCCGCTCCGCCGACAAGAAAGAGCGCCGCCGCAACGCGACTCCGCCGTTCACCACCAGCAAGTTGCAGCAGGACTCCTCGCGCAAGCTGCGTTTCAGCGTCAAGCGCACCATGATGATCGCGCAGCGTCTTTATGAAGGCATCGAGCTAGGTGAGGAAGGGCTGGTCGGTCTGATCACCTACATGCGTACCGACTCGACACGCGTCTCGACCGACGCGATCGCCGAAGTCCGCGAGTACATCACAAACGAATACGGCGCTCACTATCTGCCGCAGTCGCCGAATACTTATAAAGAAAAGAAGGAAGCCCAGGCAGCACACGAAGCCATTCGTCCCACGTCTGCGATGCGCCATCCTGACCAGGTCAAGCAGTACCTGCAGGAAGACGAATTCAAGGTTTACAAGCTGATCTGGCAGCGCTTCGTGGCTTCGCAGATGAACCCCGCCGTCTTCGACCAGACGACTGTCGATATTGATGCCAAGCCACCCCATCAAGCCAAAACCGGGCTTGCCGGGGGCCCCGGTCAGTCCGGAAATGAGGTGTTCTGGTTCCGCGTCACCGGCTCAGTTCCGAAGTTTGACGGTTTCCTGAAGGTGTACGAGGAGGCCAAGGACACGAAGGACGAGGAAGACGAGGAACTGAAGCACAAACTGCCGCGGCTCGAAGCGGGCCAGAAGCTGACGCTGAAAGAACTGAAGCCGGAACAGCACTTCACCGAGCCGCCTCCACGGTACAACGAGGCCTCGCTGGTCAAGGAACTTGAGGAGCGCGGCATCGGCCGGCCCTCCACCTACGCCACGATCATCAGCACAATCCTGGAGCGCCAGTACGTGACCAAGACGGGCGGGAAGTTCCTGCCCACCGAAATCGGCCTGGTCGTCACCGACCTGCTGGTCGAGAACTTCAAGGACATTTTCGATTTCCAGTACACCGCGCGGCTGGAAGAAGAGTTGGACGAAATTGAAGAAGGCAAGGAGAAGTGGACCGACACACTCGCCGAGTTCTACAACAAATTCGCCAAGGATCTCCGCTACGCCGAGAAGCACATGGAGAACATCAAGCGTATGGAGAAGCCCACCGACGAAAAGTGCGAACGCTGCCAGGCGCCGCTGGTCATCAAGTGGGGCAAGCACGGCTCCTTCTACGCCTGCAGCACTTACGACAAGGAGAATCCGGAGAGCTGCACCTTCACGAAAGAAAATCCGATCAACCTGCCCGACCTCGATTCGGCCGACCTGCAGGAGACCACGCAGGAGGAATACTGCGAGAACTGCGGCCGCGTCATGGTGCTCAAGCGCGGACGCTTCGGGCAATTCATGGCCTGCACGGGATATCCCGATTGCAAGACCACGCGCCGGCTCGACCAAGGCAAGCGAGTGCCCGACATCCCGCTCGATGAGAAGTGTCCGGATTGCGGCCGCAACCTGATCATCCGTCACGGCCGCTACGGCGAGTTCACGTCGTGCAGCGGATATCCCGACTGCAAGTATGTGAAGCAGAACTTTATCGGTGTGAAATGTCCGGACTGCAAGGAAGGCGACCTGGTCGAGAAGCGCGCGCGCAAGGGCAACACTTTCTACGGATGCTCGCGCTACCCGAAGTGCAAGTTCACTTCGGCGGCGAAACCGATTCCCGAGAAGTGTCCCGACTGCGGCCACGAGTACCTGGTCGAGCGCATGCGCAAGGACGGTTCGGTGATCGCGTGCCCAAACAAGGAATGCGATTACGAGCGGGCGCTGGAAGGCGTTGCCGGCGCGTCACAGGCCGGATAGGGATCTACCTTACACGAGGGCAACAACCATGGCGAAAAAAGCGACTGCACACGATGCCCAGGTCGTCATGCAACTCTACGATCTCCGCCGTGAAGCGGAGATGCGAAAAGCCCGTAAATGGTTTGTCGAGGAATTCTGGCCGCAGAGCGCCGACGACTTCCTGGATGTCGCCAACGCGTTCCCTGGCCAGGAAAACTCCTGGCTCCGCCAGGTTGGAAGCTATTGGGATATGGCCGCAGCGCTGGTGCTGCAGGGCGCCGTGCATGAAGAACTCTTTCTGCAGGCCGGAATCAGCGGCGAGATGTTCTTCATTTTTGCCAAAGTCTACCCGTTCCTGAAAGAGATCCGCGAGAAGATGAACAACCCCGACGCCTTTGCCAACATTGAAAAGGTCGCTACCGGCTCCAATCTCGCCCGCAAGCGGCTGGAGCGCATCTTGAAGAACGTTGAGCAGCGCCGCAAGGCGATGGCGAAAGCAAAAAAGGCCTAGGCGCGCTGATCGCATCACAGGTGCGATAGCGAAAAAGAGGCTGCGTGAGATGGGGATCCCTTCGCCTAAATTCATCTGCCACAAAGGACACGAAGTCACGCGAAGGTTTGAATCGGCGAGGGTTTCCTTCGTGTTCCTTTGTGTCCTTTGTGGCTAATCGGTCACCCCCGGCGGGATCACCGTCCTTGTCCGACCCCGCGCTTCTGCTATCCTAATTTGCTGTGCGGATGCTCTGGTGGTTTCTCATCCTCGGAGCCAGTGCGGTGGTGGTCGTGTTGGTGGCGGCCTTGCTGTACGTGCAGGTCCGGCATCAGATGAAGCGCCCGGTCTCCGGCCAGAAGCCAAGACTCGACGGCCCGAACCAGCCGCCTCCGGAAAGTTGATCCACAGAGGAAAGGAACAACGATGGCGAAAGTAGCGACGCAGACTCTCGACCGGCAGACGCGATCTGTGGAATGGGCAAAGCAAGCCGGCATAGTGATCGGCGCCAGTCTGATCGTAGCTCTGTGTGCGAATGTGACCGTTCCGCTGCCCTTCACGCCGGTTCCGCTGACGCTCCAGAACTTCGGCGTGCTGCTCGTCGGACTTCTATTGGGATCGCGTCGAGGTTTCGCCGCGCTCGCGCTTTACCTGGTGGAAGGCGCATCGGGTTTGCCGGTGTTCAGCCCTTCAGCGCTGGGCTTGACCGGCATCGCCCAGATCCTGGGCCCCACCGGCGGATTCCTCATGGCCTATCCGCTGGTCGCGTTCGTCGCCGGCTGGATCTACGAGCACACTTCGCGCCGCTTTACCGGGGCCGCGTTGGCCGGCGTAGCTGCCGAAGTCGTGCTCTTTGTCTGCGGCCTAGGCTGGCTGTTTACGCTGACTTACTCCCTGTCGCAGGCGATCCGGTGGGGTCTCTACGGGTTTGTGTTCGCCGAAGTCATAAAGATCCTGATGGCGGCTGCGGTCAGCGAGCGCTGGACCGTGTTGAACAAGAGCCCGGAACCCAAAGCCTAGAGCCCGAAGCCAAGAGCCTGAAGCCTGAGTCTTGAAATTATGAGTACTGTTTCGACTGCCGTTCGTGACATCACCGTGGCCCACAGCCCGGACTCCGATGACGCCTTCATGTTCTACGGCCTGGCCACGAACAAAGTTCGTGTCCCCGGCCTGCGCTTTACCCACACGCTCTGCGACATCGAGACGCTGAACCAGAAGGCTCAGGAAGGTGTCTACGACGTCACCGCGGTCTCCTTCCACGCCTATCCTTACATTCAGGACACTTATGCGCTGATGTCCTGCGGTGGCAGCGTGGGCGAGGGCTACGGGCCCATGATCGTTTCACCGCGCCCCTTCACCCAGACCGAAATCAAAAAGATAAAGATTGCAGTACCCGGCAAGCTGACGACCGCCTACCTCGCCTTAAGACTTTTTGCCCCGGGAATCGAAGTCGAAGTCGTACCCTTCGACCAGATCATCCCCCAGGTGCTCGAGGGCAAGTACGAAGCCGGACTCATCATTCACGAAGGCCAGCTCACGTATGCCAAGGCCGGACTGCAACGCGTAGTTGACCTCGGCAAGTGGTGGCAGAAAATCACCGGCCTTCCGTTGCCGCTCGGCGGAAATGCGATAAGGCGCGCGCTCGGGACCGAGACGATGGCCAGCGTGACCCAGGCATTGCGCGACAGCATCCAGTACGCAATCGACCACCGCGACGAAGCCCTCGCCTACGCCATGCAGTTCGCCCGCGACCTCGACACGCAACTCGCCGACAAGTTCGTCGGCATGTACGTCAACGAGCGCACCCTCGACTATGGCGAAGACGGCCGCGAAGCCGTCCGCCGGTTGCTCGACATGGGGCACAAGGCGGGGATTATTCCGCAGACGCCGCGCG